>JALWNR010000186.1 GCA_027083715.1 Bacteroidales bacterium | reverse complement strand
CTTGAATACCAATACTTAGACGATTAAAACCAATATTTTTTAAACGGTCAATATCTGCAAAATCCAAATAAGCAGGATTTACTTCCATAGCAATCTCGGCATTTTCCGTATAAGAAAAATGCTTATGAAAGGTCTTCATTATCTGCTCAATATAATCCAATGAAATGGCATTTGGTGTTCCCCCACCCCAGTGCACTTGACTAATCTTACGCTTTTTGTCCAATAAAGCTGATACTGTTTCTATTTCTTTGATTACCGCATTCACATAACGCTGAACGGTGTCTTCACCACGTAAAATGGTTGTATTACAACCGCAAAAATGACACAATTTTGAGCAAAAAGGAATATGCACATAAAAACTGATGTTTTCCGGCAGCTCATTATTTGATTTTAAAATGTGTTTACGATAATCATCCGTAGTAAACTCCGTATGAAAAAAAGTTGCCGGCGGATAACTGGTATAACGCGGTCCCGGTTGATTGTATTTTTTTATTAAATCTATATTCATGTTATTTTATTTTGTTTGGTGTCAGATGTTTGATGTCAGATGTTTTAGAAGCACCAAACTTCTAACACAAACATCCGGCATCTATCATCTGACATCAAGCTATAAATTTTCCTTTACCCAATCGGTGATGAATTTTGCATTTTCAAAAGGTGTTTCCGGTAAAAAACCATGACCCAGATTAAAAATCCAATTTTTATTTTTTCGTCCAAATTGTAAAAACTTATTCAGTTCTTTTTCAATACTTTTTTTATCAGCAAAAAGAATACGTGGATCTAAATTTCCCTGTAAGCCTACCTCTTTATCAATTAATCTGCGCGCTTTTTCAATTGGTGTTTGCCAATCAATGCTTACAAAATCGCATATATCCTTATTTATTTCTTTAATTCCCATACCTAAACCTTTCGGGAAATAAATAAAGGGCGTTCCGGTATCACGTACCGCCTTTGAAATTTTTTTTACCGAAGGTAAAAATAGTTCAAAATACAATTCATTAGGGATTAATCCCGCATTGGTTTCAAAAAGTTGAAATACTTCTATCCCATGTTTTATCTGATTTAAAGCATATTCTATTGATAGCTCGGTTACTTCATCAATTATCCTTTTTATTTGCTTTTTATTTTTAAAGATATAAATTACCGCATCCTGAAAATTTGAACGACTACCCAAACCTTGTATCATAAAACTCAATACCGTTAAAGGTGCACCACAGAATCCGATTAAAGGAATATCTGCTGGACGTATTTTGATTATCTCATCAACGGTATCATAAATATAATTGAGCTTTTCCGGTTGCGGATTAAATTTTGGTGTAATAATATCTTTTAAAGGATTTTCAAACACAGGACCTTTGTCGGTAAAGTCCAAGCCCATTCCCATTGCATAAGGAATTACCAAAATATCAGAAAATAAAATGGCTGCATCTACTCCCAAATCATAAACAGGCAATAAAGTTACTTTTGCCGCTAATTCTTTGGACTGCATCATCTCCCAAAAACTATGCTTCTCTTTTAGCTTTAAATAAGAAGGCAATACCCTACCCGCCTGACGCATGTACCACACCGGAGGACGTTCTGTTTCTTTACCGTGTAAAGTATCTAATAAAATTGAATTCATATAATGATGTATTATTTATTTTCGGTTACGGGCTGTCCAGTCAAGACTATTAAGCTACTCAAAAGCATTCAGTTGAGCTAGAATCGTCATTTTATGATTGAAATAGCTTGAACCAGCGATTAAAATTTACCCATTTAATTTTTCAAATGCTATAAAATTAGCTTTAATTGTTTTTTCAATATCATCATCTGTATGAGCTGCTGAAACAAATGCACACTCAAACTGCGAAGGAGCCAAATATATGCCACTTTCAGCAGCTAACTTAAAATATTCAGCATATTTTTGTGTATCGGATTTTACCGCATCGTCAAAATTGTTAATTTCTTTTAAATCGGTAAAAAACAAGGTCATCAATGAGCCGATACGATTTATTTTTGCATTAATTCTGGTTTTTTTAATATTTTTTTGAATCCCCTCGGCTAAACGCTCTGCTTTTTGTTCTAATTTTTGATAAAAGTCTGGTGTTTCGTTAATAATTTTCAGACTTGTTAGTCCGGCTGCCATAGCCAAAGGATTTCCGGATAAAGTTCCTGCCTGATAAACCGGTCCTGACGGGGCTAGCTTTTCCATTATTTCACGACGACCACCGTAGGCTCCTACGGGTAAGCCCCCACCAATAATTTTTCCAAGCGTAGTAATATCCGGCATAATTCCATAATACTCTTGTGCCCCACCTTTTGCCAAGCGGAAACCTGTAATTACCTCATCAAAAATCAGTAAAGCTCCATATTTTTGAGTTAAATTACGTAAGCCTTGTAAAAATCCCTCTTGTGGTTTTACTAATCCCATATTGCCGGCAACGGGTTCAACAATTACGGCAGCAATTTTATCAGGATATTGTTCAAAAAGTTGCTCAACCGAAGCTAAATCATTATAGCTTGCAATTAAAGTATCTTTTGCAGTACCTTGTGTAACGCCCGGACTATCGGGTAAGCCCAAAGTAATAGCTCCTGAACCGGCTTTGATTAAAAAGCTATCGGCATGTCCGTGATAACATCCTTCAAATTTGATAATAAGCTCTCTATTAGTATATCCACGAGCCAAACGCAAAGCACTCATAGTGGCTTCGGTACCCGAATTTACCATACGTACTACCTCAATAGAAGGTACCATCTCCACGATTAATTCAGCCATTTGGGTTTCTAAAATGGTTGGTGCTCCATAGCTGGTACCTTTTTCGGCTGTTTTTTGAATGGCTTTAACCACCTCATCGTGTGCATGACCTAAAATCATCGGTCCCCAAGATGCAACATAATCAATGTACTCATTACCATCAATATCCCATATTTTAGAACCTCTGGCTCGCTCAATAAAAACAGGTTGCCCGTTTATGCTCTTAAAAGCTCTCACCGGTGAATTTACACCTCCCGGAATTATTTTACTTGCTTTTTGAAACTCTTCAATGCTTTTTATATTGTTCATATTTTTTGTTTTTAACCATATAACAACACTTCGCTAAATTATAAATTTTAGATTAAATGTTGTAAATTAAGATATTAGTAATCAGTATTTTATAATAATTATCGATTGCTTTTTAATGCTCTGATAATCAGTATGTTTTGAAAAATTACCGAACTATTTATATAAGACATACAAGTTAAATTGCTTTGCAATTTTATGTATAACCATTTAGCTATTTAACAATGTAGCAATGTAATCATTTAACCATTCAGTTGCCACTTTGCAAAATCTTTTGCGTGATAAGTGATGATGATATCAGCACCGGCACGCTTAATGGATGTCAGAATTTCATTTACAATACGTTTTTCATCAATCCATCCTTTTTCAGCTGCCGCTTTTACCATAGAAAATTCTCCGCTCACGTTGTATGCAGCCATTGGGATATTAAATATATCTTTGGCGCGACGAATTACATCTAAATAGCTTAAAGCGGGTTTTACCATAACAATATCAGCTCCCTCCACAATATCCAAATCAATTTCACGCATAGCTTCATCAGAATTGGCAGGGTTCATTTGATAAGATTGACGGTCACCAAATTGAGGAGCGCTTTCGGCAGCATCTCTGAAAGGTCCGTAAAAAGCCGATGAATACTTAGCCGAATATGCCATAATAGGAATATTTGTGAAGTAGTTATCGTCTAACGCTTTACGAATTTTACCCACGCGTCCGTCCATCATATCACTGGGAGCAATCATATCTACCCCTGCCTTGGCAAAACTAATTGATTGTGCAGCCAAAGTATCCAATGTCAAATCATTATCCACATCGCCATCTACAATGGTGCCACAATGCCCGTGGGTAGTATATTCGCAATTACATACATCTGCAATAACATACATACCGGGAATATTCTTTTTTATAGCACGAATGGTTTCCGGAATAATAGCGTGTTCGTGTGCCGCAATAATTCCGGTATCGTCTTTAGTTTCAGGAATACCAAAAAGCAAAACACTTTTTATGCCTAATTCAAATAATTCCTTACATTCTTCTACAATTAAATCTATACTCATTTGATAATTACCCGGCATTGAAGGGATTGGATTTTTAACATTTTTACCCGGACAGGCAAACAGTGGCATAATCAAATCATCAGTAGTAACTTTGGTTTCGGTAACCATAGCCCTTAAAACGGGGTTTTGTCTCAATCTTCTTAATCTTGTTATCGGAAAAGCCATATTTTTATTATTATTTTATGAGTAAATATTTAAACCCTCTGCGGGATTTTGACAAATTTAATAATTTCATCTGCCATGCTTTCTATGCTTGCCTTTTGTGAGGTAATTTGTACTTTAAATCCTCTTTTTTCGATAAAATTTGTGGTAGTTTGTCCTATGGACAAAATTCTTAATTGTTTTTTATTTGCCTGATAATTAGTGATTTCTATAAAATTTTCAAAAGCTGACGGACTTGTAAAAATCAATAAATCATATTTGTCCTCTTCAATCATTTTAAGAATTTTTTTATCCGGATTTTTCAGTTTTATAGTTTGATAAACATTAATCCGTTTAGAATTAGCTCTTTTTGATATTTTTTTTTGTAAAAAATCAGGAGCTAAATTACCAAGTGCCAAAAGTACATTGTCATTTTTCTTAATAATATCGTCTAGTAAATATTCGGCAAATTCTTTTGATGTGCTTCCTTGATTAATATATTGTACTTGAAAGCCTCTTTTTAAAATTTCTGCTGCCGTTGAAAGACCTATTGCAGCATAAAAAGGAGTTGATAAATCTCTGTTTTTTATATTTAAGCTTTTTGCCAAATCAAAAAAACAGGTAACTCCACGCTTGCTTGTAAAAACTACCCAATCAAAAGATTGGATAGTTTTAAGAACTTGCTCATTATCGGGATTACTTTTTAATATTTTTGTTTCGATTAAGGGTATAGAATAAAACAGCAAATCATTGATTTTCAATAACTTATACAACTTAGCGGCTTGTTCTGCAGGTTGTGTACTAATTACTATTTTATTCCTTATTTTGGGCATTCGCATATTTTTTTAATCTTCAAATATCTGCAATTAGCCGAATGATTTGAAGTTTTTTAAATATTTCTAATAAATTCAACAATTTTAAATGCTCCTTTTTCTAAAAATGATTTTGCCAACTGTTCTGATACCTCAACTGCCTTTTCCTTTTTTCCTGAAAGATTTCCCGAAATATAATCACTACCATCAGGTTTTGAAATAAAGCCATGAATTTTAAAATAATCATCAGTTAATTCTGTATAACAGCCAACCGGAATTTGGCAGCCTCCTTCCAATACATTTAAAAACTTACGCTCTGCCAAAGCGGAGCTATAAGAATGTTCATGATTAATTTTTTGCAAATAGGTATCTATTTTTGTATCATTGATGCGACTTTCAATAGCAATAATTCCCTGACTTACTGCCGGAATCATTTTTTCTTCCGGTAAAATCTCCGAAATGTATTCATCCATACTTAAGCGTTGTAAACCGGCTGCAGCCATAATCATTGCCGTGCAATATCCGTTTTTCATTTTATCAATCCGCGTGTTTACGTTTCCACGAATATCCACAATATTAAAATTAGGATTTATTTTCAACAATTGTGCTTTTCTACGCAAGCTTGATGTAGCAATTATATCTTTTTCCGTTAAGTCTTTTAATTTCTTTCCCTTTAAACTTACTAATGCATCACGAAATTCACCACGCTTAAGTACAGCTCCTAATTTTAATCCTTCCGGCAATATGGTTGGTAAATCTTTTAGACTGTGTACAGCCATATCGATTTGTTTTTCCAGCAAAGAGGCTTCTATTTCTTTGGTAAATAAGCCTTTATCACCAATTTTTGAAAGTGCAACATCTAAAATTTTATCACCTTTCGTTTTAATAATTATAATTTCAAAATCTGTATCGGGGAAATGATTTTCCAATTCTGATTTTAGGCGCTTTGCTTGATATAAAGCTAATTGACTTCCGCGTGTTCCTATTTTTATTTTTGCCATTTGAACTTAAAAGTTAATAATGTTGAAAGTGTTTTGTTTAATTACTTACAGCTTAAAATTAGTAAAGTTTAAAATTCAAATAGCTCATTAATCGCTTCCATATACTC
>JALWNR010000185.1 GCA_027083715.1 Bacteroidales bacterium | reverse complement strand
AACTATTATGTGTAATTTTTAAATTGCTCCTGTCAAACAAATAAACTATAGGCTTGTTTTTGATTTCTTTGTTATATTCCTTAAATTGCAAGGGTTTTTAAATCTTAAAACAAAAAAAATAAATAAATGATACAGAGAAAGTTACAAGGTACAGGAGTGGCTATTGTTACCCCTTTTCGTAGAGATTACAGTATTGATTTTCCTGCTTTAGAGCGTTTATTAAAGCATTTACTGGAAAATAAGGTTGATTATATTGTAGTATTAGGAACCACTGGTGAATCTGCTACATTAAATAAAGATGAAAAAAAGGCTTTATTGAATTTTGTAATTGATTATGTTGATAAAAAAGTACCGGTTATTGCGGGTTTTGGTGGGAATAACACACGTGAAGTTGTAAGTAGCATAAAACATTATAATTTTACCGGAATTGATGCTGTTTTATCGGTTGCTCCCTATTACAATAAACCAACTCAAAAGGGACTTTTAAATCATTATAAAGAAATATCAATAGCCAGTCCTGTACCTGTTATATTATATAACGTTCCGGGTAGGACAGGAGTGAACATTGCGGCAGAAACTACTTTAGAATTAGCTCATAAGTGCACAAACATTATTGCTGTTAAAGAAGCATCTGGTAATTTTGAGCAAATGATGCATATTTTACGAGATAAACCCGAGGATTTTATGCTTATTTCAGGAGAAGATACTTTAACATTGCCTATGATTTCGATGGGTGCATCAGGGGTAATTTCTGTTACAGCAAATGCTTTTCCGAAAGAATATGGTGAATTGGTACAGCTTGCATTGAAAGGAAAGTTCACAGAAGCAATGAAAATACAAAGTAATATGCTTGAAATTATGCAAACATTATTTGTGGAAGGAAATCCGGCGGGTATAAAAGCAGCTTTAAAAATTAAAGGTATTTTGGAAAATTATTTTCGCCCGCCTTTAGAGCCTGTTAGCCGACAAACTTATAATAAGTTGGTTAAATTAATAGATGCCTTATAGATACGATACAATAGTCAGTCTGCAAAATATTTTTGTAGGCTGATTATTCTATATAAAAAGATACTTCTTTTTGGGATGTATTGCCTAATTTATCAATTGCTTTAATTTTTACGGTATAAAACCCTGATTTAGAAAATATTCCACCTTTTGTGATTTGGTTATTAGTAGCATAATTCACAAAAGCAGTATTATTTATTGAATATAAAATTGTTGCAATACCTGAGTTTTTATCGGTAGCGGCAATATACATTTTTGAATATTTAGGATAAATATTGATTTGTTTACTTTCGTGTTCTTTTGTTCCTATATTTTCAATAGAAAAACGAATATAAATTTCAGGTGCTAAATTATCCAACACTACAACACTCGTTTTATTTTTTTCAATATTACCTACATTATCAGCAGATTTAAACTGAATCTTATTTAATCCATATTTATTTAACTTAAATGATTTTAAGTATTTTATAAAAGAAGAATTATTAATACTATACTCAGTATATTGTACACCGGTAATTTCATCTTTTGCGTATAATTTAATTGGTGTTTTATCACTTATAAAAAATGTATCTCTATCAAAAAATTGTGGTGCTCCGTATTTAATCCAACTTGTAGGTGCTTTATCGTCAATAACAATTTGTTTATAATGTAATTTCGAGTAATTGTTTACTTCATCTATAGCTCTGTAATACAGTGCTATATATTTTTTATTTTCCGGCATACTTATGTCATCTATAAATTCTGTAAATTCTGTTTTAGTGTTTAAAGCATATTCTATTTTTTTAACAGCAGTATAATCATCATTTGCGTCAAAACTAAGTTTACAGTTCTTAGCAAGATACAAAATATTATTTTTTTCATATGAACATCCATTTTGGTGTACAATACTCACTTCCGGTCCTGTGTTATCATAAATTAAAGGAGTCGAATATTCAATATTTGCTTTCTCATCGCTTAAACTTGTATTGCCCACATTATCAATTGCGTAATAGTCGAATTTGTGTTCTCCTTCACCTAAAATATACGCAGGTAACGGATTGGAATATATGATTGGTGATTTTCCATCAATGGAATAATAAATGTGTTTTACTCCCGAGAGATTATCAGTAGCTGATAAAACAATTTTGGTATCTTTGGATAATACATTTCCGGTTGTGGTTCCTGTTTTTTCTTTATTAATAACGGGTGGTGTAAAATCAAGGTAAAAAATTTTGCTTTTTACTTTTTCAGCATTTCCCACATGGTCAACAGCAAAATATTTCAGGATTACTTCCCCTTCATTTTCAAATACTATTTCGTTTTGGTATTTTTTATATTCACTTTTGTTTATCGAATAGTAGATGTCCTGAACACCTGAAACGGCATCTTTTGCAGTGAGTTTTAGTTTCAGCCCCTTGTTGTAATATGTTTTTCCGTTTTTTATAAATTTTTTAGCACCTGAAAAATGTGTGTAACTTACCGGAGCCAGACCATCTGCGTAAACTTCAAAAATAATATCCGATTTTGGAACCACTGTTTTTCGGGTTTCTTTATCTACTTTTGAGGGTGTACGTACAGTATTCATCCCTTCTGTATCAAAATAAAAAGGATTTACATAATTTTTACTCTCATGACTTTGCAGCAAGACGGCTGAGTCTTTGTTTTGGATAGTTGATAACCATAAATAAATAGGCTGGTCTTTGTTTACATATAAACGATTTAGAGAATCCACATACATTTTTTGTCTGAAAGAGGGTAACTCTTGTGCATTGCCCGGAACTGAACCGATAATAAGAGCAAGCAGAGCTAATAGTAAAACTTTTCTCATCTTTAAATTTAATTAAAACAGAATTTATAAAACACTACAATAATCAGACCACAACACTATAAAATTTGTACTGAAATCTGATAGATAAAAGCATGATTTACAGGATTTTTGTTGTTTTTTATCAATATAAAATATTGGCTTTTTGCACTGGTTTTTATGGGTAAGTTTATTGTTGTTTTGTTTTGGCTTACTTTTTTTTCTTTTAATAAATGCATGTATTCATCAAAGATGATAATGCTAAGTTGTTTGTTATCTGTGTTTTGGTAGTTAAGTGTAATGTTTATGGTTTTACCTTTGGTGTTTTCCGTTTGAAATGTCAGCCAGTCTTCTTTATCAAAAACTAGCTTATCGTTTTCTGGAATAAAAATTTTATGAAAACTATGTTGTTGAACAGTGTTTATGTCAATAATTGTTGCAGTCTCTTTATTGTTATCGGGTTCATATTTATCAAACCGATAAACCAGATTTTCCGCTTGGGCTGTCGTCCAAAATGGTGCATATTTATTCTGCGAAGCAGAATACAGCATAACCGCCTTTTGTCCTTCGGTAAATACTTTTCGGCAGCGGTAATGAGTAGGGTAGGACATAATATTATCGGTTTTTGACTGATAATTATCGCCCCAACGGTCTTTGAGCGATTTTCCTATAAATTCACAATCATTATTTACCAGATGTGAAAGTTTTGGTTCGGCAGGTGTGTCTGCCAGTCCGTCTCCGTTTTTTTCACAAATTAAGCCTTTTTTGAAAATTCCTTTAAAAGCTCTTGTCCGGCTGACACTTTCTTGTTTTGCTTTTCCTTTATTATAATTTCTGTGCGGGTGTAATAATCCGAAATAATGACCTATTTCATGCGATAATCCTGTTGTTGAGCTGTTGTATTGTATCAGTACGGCATCCGTAACGGTATTAAAAGTTCCTCTGACCATGTATTTTTCGCCCCAAACTCTTTTTTTTATGGTTTGAGTAACAAAAACATTAATACAGCCTTTATCTTTATGCACAAAGCTTTGCCAGGGAGCTTCCAAAAAATAACCCAGTTTTATTCTTTTGGTTTTGTTAATCCGTTCAATTTCACGGATGTAATACCTGAATCCGGTTTTATTTAATTGCTGATAATAATTCAGTTCATCCATAAAACGTTTCAGAGTACTGTCCGACAGCCCAATGGAACCATCATCGTTTTGATATATCCAAAATTTCAACGGAACTAAATATCGTATTGAATCAATATCATCCGAATAGTTGATTTTTTTCAGATAATCATACAAAAAACTATTTGCCCCTTTCCATGGCTTTTTGCGCACATCAAGATTCAAAATCTCATTGTTGCCGCAAAATTCATCATCCAAAAATTGGGCTTTGCTTTGGATGCCGATGTTTACAAAAAAGCCCAGAGCCAGTAATATGATATAAAATTTCCTGTTCAAATTATTCTACTTAAAAAAAGACAATAAACTTGAAATTTGTTGATCAAGTTCAGCATTTACCCGTTCAAAATCTTCTTTTTTATCCAATTTTCCTTTTACACTTGCGTAAAATTTAATTTTGGGCTCGGTACCCGACGGGCGAACGGATACTTTACTTCCATCTACCAAAAAGAATTGTAAAACATTTGATTTTGGCAAATCAATAGCCTCCTCAGCACCTTTTTCTATATTTTTACTGATGCTTTGCAGGTAGTCTTTAATCATCACTACTTTTGAGCCGTTAATTTCTTTTGGCGGATTGTTGCGAAGTTTATCCATAATTGCAGCAATTTCTTCGGCTCCTTCCTTACCTTTTTTCACAAGGTTCATCAATTGCTCTTTATAAAAGCCAAACTCCAGATAAATATCAATCAGTACATCAAAAAAGCTTTTTCTATGGTCTTTTGCCCATGCAGCTGTTTCGGCAATTAATGCACAGGACATAACGGCATCTTTATCGCGTACAAATTCGCCGGCTAGGTATCCGTAACTTTCTTCGCCGCCGCCAACAAAGGTCTTTTTACCTTCATTTTTTCGGATAATATCGGCAATAAATTTAAATCCGGTAAGTACATCGTAATATTCCACATTAAATTTACGTGCAATATCTGCCAATAATTCTGTGGTAACAATTGTTTTTACAATGTATTCATTGCCTGTGAGTTTTCCGTTTTCCTGCCATTTTTTTAACAAATAATAAATTAAAACTGCTCCGGTTTGGTTTCCGTTTAATAAAACAAACTCATTTTTATTATTTTTCACGGCAATTCCTACACGGTCAGCATCGGGGTCTGATGCCATTACAATATCAGCATCCACATCATTTGCTTTATTCAGAGCCATTTGCAGTGCCTCAGCATTTTCAGGATTTGGCGAAACTACTGTCGGAAAATTACCGTCTGTTTTGTCCTGCTCCTCAATATGATAGATATTTTTGAAACCTATTTTTCCCAATATCATCGGCACCAGCTTAACACCCGTTCCATGAATCGGGGTATAAACAATTTTTAAATCGCTGTTGCGCTTAATTGCATCGGGCGAAAGTGAAAGTTCGGCAATTTTATCAGTATAAATTTCATCAAATTCATCTCCGATGATTTCAATATTATTTTTATTGCCTTCAAAATTGATTTGGCTGAAATCAGTAATTTTTCGCACTTCCTCAATCACATTTTTATCGTGTGGGCTGATTAATTGTCCGCCGTCTTCCCAGTAGGCTTTAAATCCGTTATACTCTTTGGGATTGTGTGAGGCGGTAATTACTATACCTCCCTGACATCCAAAATGACGAATTGCAAACGACAGTTCCGGTGTGGGACGTAAATCATCAAACAAATAAACATAAAACCCATTTGCCGAAAAAATATTTGCGCAGGTCTCGGCAAAAAAGCGGCTGTTGTTCCGGCAATCATGTGCAATAGCAACTTTTATTTGCTTTTTATCTGTGAAGTTTTGTTTCAGATAGTTTGCAAAACCTTGTGCAGCAGTTCCTACTGTGTATTTGTTCATTCGATTGGTGCCGGCACCCATAATTCCGCGCAAACCGCCCGTTCCAAACTCTAAATCTTTATAAAATGCTTCAATTAGTTCTTTTTCGTTTTCAGGTTTTAAAAGGTTTTCAACTTCCTTTCTTATTTCAGGGTCTATATTTTCGTTAAGCCAAATTTGTGCTTTATTTTTTATCGTTTCAATCATTTTTTAAAATTTAAGATTTTTTAACAATTGACTGCAAAGATATATTAATTGCAGCGAAAATCAAACAAAGACTAATGTCTTTGCTGGTATTGAAAACATACAAACAGCTATTTTACAAAACAATACAAAAAAGTTTTTCATCACTATGTTTTTAAAATGTTTTTACCCGGAATTTTTATTTGTTTTGATT
>JALWNR010000184.1 GCA_027083715.1 Bacteroidales bacterium | reverse complement strand
GTATGAAGCGTTGGTCGTTTATTTATATTCACAATTTTTCATTTTATCTAATTATTATCCAATGTCTTATATACAGTGTTGAACTAAATCTACCACAGGCGGCTAGGTTTTACTATAAAAATAGCATTTTTTGCCATAAAAAATGTATAATGTTGATTTTAAATTATTATTGTGCCTTAATTCTGCAAGTCCTGACAGGGTTTAGTTGATTATTAGTAAGTTAAATCTATTTGCTTTCAATTTTTTTGGTTAACCCTGTCAGGACTAATTAGTTTAAAATTTGATATTTATAGTAAAGTCTGTGGATTTAAGGCTCTATAAAAAACGCTACCATTACATTGTTCAGGCATTTTCACTCATAAATCAACACCGCATTGGCAACCGCCCTTGGTTGCGGAGGCAAAGCATAAATATTTTCTTCGTAATTTTTATTATAAGGTGAGATATTCAGCGTTTCGCCATCAACAACCAATGTACTGCTTCCGCCCGGATCAAAGCCCATTGCCTTAATCATACCGTATTTTTTTAAAATTGCTGCCATATCCGTATGCGTGGCTCCCACGCTCTCACGTATGCGTCCGTTGATGGTCAATACAAATATATTATCCTCATTATCAATGCCTACTGCAATTTTTGGTCCGCGCATATCGGTATAATCCAATCGGGCAGCCTGTGTTTTTATGGAGTTTTGTGTTTTCCAGCCTTCCAATTCCATATTAATGGCTTCTTCTCCCCTATCCAGCAATAAGGGGCCTGCCTCAACCGCCTGAACTATATCTTTAAACTGCTCAAAATAAAACTTCAGCTCTGCTCCTGCTGTTACATTTTCAGGAAAAACATCTTTACGGAAAGAAATACTTAGTCCTACCGGATATAATTCTGTATTTTCTTCATTATCAATTATTTCTACTACTCTATTGCCCGATAAACGCAAAACAATACGGTCTTTTGCATAAAAATTTTCCTGATCAAACATTAAATCGTAAAAACATACATCTGTTTTGGCAATCTTATCAGGGTTTTTAAGATTGTGCTGCGCGGCACTCAAAACAAAATCTTTTCCGCCAAGGCTAAATTTAAAACCCTTTGAGGAGGAAACCAACTGAATATCCGGCTTTGAATTTTTATCTATCAGCAAAGCTGCCTTGTTAAACAAAGGCGGTGAAAGTACTTGTCCGTTCGAAATAATCAATCCGAGCGGCGAGCCGATAAAATCTTCCGATAAGCCTAATTTACCCACCAACTCAGGATTCAGAATGTAGCCTCCGTTCCACCCTACTCTTACCTTTAGATTTTCACCTTTGGTAAAATCATGAATAAATTTAGTTACGGTTTTAGTACCCGATTTTGACGAAATAATGGCAAATTTAATATTTTCGGCACTTTTGATGCGTATTTTTGCATAGGCACCGCTGTATGGCAAACCATCAGCATGAATACCTGATAGTTGATTATGCTCTATAATATCCTGATTTCCTGACTTTTGCTTTATATTTCGTAATACTTTCCGAATGGGATTTCCATTAGTCAAAGCATCCTCGCGGATAAATTCCATCACCTTTTTTTCTCCAAATTCATTGCACAAATACATAAACAAATCACCGTTCAGAGCATCGGCAAAGTCTTTAGCGGTTTGCACGGGCGTAGGATAAGCCAAACAAGTGCGCACTCCTGCCGGAACATACTGAATATATCCGCTTCCTTTCGGGATACCCATAATATTTGAAGCAATTTCGGTACGTACCGAGCCAATATGGAACTTGTCAATATCTAAAATATCAGTCATCAAGGCAGAATTGCTGCGCGTTGTGATGATAAAACCGTTTTCGTTTTTGATTTTAAGCAATACTTTCAATGCTTCGTGTCCTAATTGCTTGATATTTAAACCAACCGAAAATTGTTTGGTCGGGACTATTTTTAACAATCCTTCTTCGTACAAAATGCGTAAATCTTCTTCTTCGCCTTCGTAAATGTATCTTTTTATTTCGTCCACACGCGACCAGCCCACCAGCGAATCTTCCAGTGCAAAAATATAAACTGGCGATAGTTTTATTTTTAAATCCTCGAAATGTTCATGTGTAAGTGGTTCTGCAACAGGTATTTTTAATTTATACCTGATGGATTGCAAAGCAAAAAGCTCCAATTCGTACGAAATGTATTTACCCGGAAAATAGGCAATCGGTACGTTTTCGCGCAGGCGGTCGCGCAGGAATTTACGGTTATCAATTTCAATTTTGTACGATGAGGTAATTTGCGAAACCGCCAAATCCCAATTGGTAAAAAAATGCGAACTGGTATCAATGCGTATATGATAATCTGGTTGGATAATATCTCGGTGCATCATATTGATTAAGCCCGTAAGCTCCTGAAAAGTATAATCCTGATAAGGATAGTAATTTTTATTTCTGTGCCGGTACGAAAACGAATGGTCGTGCCGGATACTTTGTTCTCCTTCGTGATATTTAAACATCATATCCACAGAATTGTAAAATCTGCATATCTTTTCTTTTGCTACCTCCTGATGTTCCAAATCGGTCATTACCAGATTACGGGCAAATTCCATAATGCGTCCGCGAATGCGTTGTTCTTCCACTCTGAAATAAGAAGGATCGATTAAGGACTTCAGATAAAGCATAAAGGTCAGATTACCATAGCCTTGCAAAAAATAACGGTTTTCCGTATTTACCAGTTTATCAATCAAATCAGTATCTTGTTCGTTGATTTTTTTATAATGTTGCAATGATTTTCGTACATAATCAATCATTTTATCGGTAGGCAATAACTGGATGTAGAGCCTGCGCACAATTTCGAGTAAATTATCGCTCAGTGCCGGAATACTGTAACGTTTTTGAACCACCTTTTTATTATGCCTGATTTCGCGTCGGTATTTATGCGCAAAAAACACCCTTTGGGTTATCATTTCCACATGTTGCGACGTGATTTTTTTTCCATCGTATTCAATTACTTTCAAACGGTCAGATTCGGGCAAATGCTCGCCAATTACCTCAGAATAAACATTTTCGGGATAATATCTTCGGCAAAAAATTGGTACTCCGCTGGCAGCTGCTTCAATAATAGGCAGTCCCCTACCCTCTGTTTTGCTGGGCAATAGAATTAAAGAAGCAATATTATACAATTCGGGGATCCCAATCGGAAAAGGAAAATGTTTTTTAAACGATTTTTTATCAAACTCACTGAACATAAAGCCTAGATGTATTAAATCTGCTTTTTCCTCAGGAAATGAATCCAAAAGTTCTTTAAATCGTTTAATCAGCTTGATAAAATAGGCATTTTGTCCGGGAGGAATGGGTCCGGTTACCAAAATAGTGAGCTTTAAATTGGGCGATTCCTGAAATTTATTCAAAAAACGTTTTGATTCAAATAATTCCTTTACCAGCCGGAAACCTACCTCAATACGCTTTCGCGATACAATGCGCGTAGGTTGCAGAAAAATAATATTTTCATCCACAAAATTTTTAAATATTTTGGTTTTGTTTCCGATGAGTATAGGATGCGGATCTTCCATATCAACCAGCTCATTTTCAATTACTCCATCCACAGAGTAGGCAACCAGCCTTTTGCTGTTTTTGCTGAATACTTTTTCAAACTGAACCAATGTTTCCAGTTTTTTGCGCTTGGTATTGTTCGAGTATTTATCTAAATCCACTGCAGTACCTATTTCCAGTACATTTGCAGGATTATGTCCGTTGATATTAATCACATGTTCGGATTGTCTTCGGTTGATTTGGATACTCATCCAAATTTTTGATTGCCACGGAAACAAATTTTCCAAAAGTGTAAAAAACTCACCGATGTGGCTGTTGGTAAAAAAGAAATCACGCGGCCCGTCGGGTAAATGTTTAATGCGCTTATCTACCTCACTATTACCACCTTCCCAATAAAAATCATGGCTGTTGTTAATTACCGGAATTCCCATAAATTCAGAAACAAGTATGCTGGCAAGGCAGTAAGACACATTTCCCGGATTGGAGCAAACGTTTAATAAATACAATATTCCAATTTTGTTTTGTTCAATATAATTTGCCATTTTTTCAACAATACCTAATACCTCATCCCAAAATTCAATAATCAGGCTGTTGTAGCGTTCGCCGCCGCGCTCCAATTTGGTATGAAAAAAATCATTATAGAATTTCCAGTCGTCAAAACCGTTACATTCAGGTATTTCAAATTTCTGAGTATCAGGATGTATCAGTTGTTTACTTTCGGGATAAAAAGCTCCGGCTATGTAATGTATTTTTGTGTTAAAAAGTTCACGAAAAATTTTTGCATACTTTTCTACTTCAATGGTTACTCCATCTACCGAATAATAAAAAGTAAGAAAAGCAATGCCTGAATCCTGCAAATATTTTTTATACTCATCAAAGCTACCGGTAAAATATTCTTTATCCATATTTTTTGCTTCGCGAAAGCGATCAATGAATAAACTTAAATCAAACCAGGTATTAATTGACTCGTTTCTAAGATTTTCAATAAGTTTTTTTGCGGATATTCTGTATTTCATAGTATGTATTTTTTATATAGTTTTTAGTTTCCGGTTGTAGGTTCTCACAGTATTCTGTACCTAGCACCCTGTCCATAACAATTCACCAATATACTAATTTCTGCCTATCTTTGCAAAAATTTGAAATATGCTAAAATGGATAAATCTAATAATCAAAATTTTGTAAGAAAATATTTTAAAAGCATCATTTGGGCAATGATTATACTGTATCTGAGCCTTGCCAATTTAAACGATAACGAAACTTTAAAGGAGCTACTGTTTCCCTACAGTGATAAAATTGCACATTTTGGCATATATGCAATTTTTAGTTTTTTAATATTAAGCGAATACAACAAAAAAGGGAAACAATGGCTCCCCTTGTCTATTTCAATATTTTACGGTATCCTGATGGAATTTTTTCAATTTAGCCTTACTACTTATCGCAGTCTGGAAATATTTGATATGTTGGCAAATACAATAGGAGCATTTGTGGCATGGTACATTTATAAAAAGATTTTTTTTACAGATTTAACACGACATTAATATCTTTCACTCCATCTCTAAACTGCCCGATACTTAATGCTTTAAATTGGGAATATAGTTTATCGCGCAAAGGATCTAATTCATTATGAAAAGGACATAATTTTTTCTTTTCCGGATCATCTTCACAAATACGTACTCCTATTACACAATTATGGAAAAAATCTAAACCGTCAATAATTTCAACAATATCCAGCAAACTTATATCATGAGCATCTTTGCCCAAACTGAAACCTCCGTGGGGTCCTTTAGTAGAATTTAACAATTTGTTTTTTGATAAAACTTGTAAAATTTTACCAAGAAATGGAGTAGGCATTTCTAAATCTTCCGAAATGCGTTTAATGCCAATTTTTGAACCATCCTCATTTATAGCCAGATACAAAACTGCTCTTATGGCGTATTTACAGGTATTTGAAAGCATAAAATCTTTATTTTAGCGACAAAGATAATAAATTATTTTAATATCTATAATTCTTTATATCTCATTGTAACTTAACAAGCTATTTGTTAAAAATAAGACTTTAAAATAACAAGTTTACAAACCCAGTTGCTCCGAAATTTCCAACATACGTACAATCGGGTTTTTAGCTTTTTCGCTAATTAAAGGGTCAAGGCTAATTTCATTACTTTCGTCTTTCAAGCAGCTGTAAATTTTTTCTAAACTATTTAGTTTCATAAAATTACAATCGCTACACATACATTCTGCATTATCCGAGGGTGCAACGTGGAAAGTTTTTTCGGGATTTTTTAATTGCATTTCGTGCAAAATACCCGATTCAGTTACCACAATGTATTCCCGGTTTTTATCCGTTTGCGAAAATTTAAGCAAGGAGGAAGTAGAACCTACATGATCGGCAATCAGTAAAATGGGTTTCGGACATTCAGGATGTGCAAGTATTTTAGCATCAGGATGTTCCTCTTTTAGTTTTAAAATACCTTCCAGTGAAAACTGATCGTGTACATGGCACTCACCGTCCCACAAAAGCATATCTCTGCCGGTTACGCTGTTGATGTAATTTCCCAGATTTTTATCGGGTGCAAAAATAATTTTTTGATCCTCCGGCAAGCTCTCTACAATTTGCTTTGCATTTGATGAGGTACAGGTAATATCGCTCAGTGCTTTA
>JALWNR010000183.1 GCA_027083715.1 Bacteroidales bacterium | reverse complement strand
TAAAAAAGAAACAAATCAAAGATACGTTTAATAGACTTTCATTGGGTGATACTATTAGAATTCCCTACTATGGGACTCCAAGATATGATGGTACAGACAGAACAACTTTGAATCCATATTCATATACTTTTGACGGAGAAAACTTTGATTGTATTATCCAAGGAGTAATCACTGAGAAAAATAAACACAACGGAGGATATAATCTAGTATATAGAGTTCTTGACTACTGTAATTGTCATTACGATAATATGGTAATTAATGGTAAGGAATTGAAAAAGGGAGAATTGATTGAGTATAATATGAGATATACGAAAACATTAAAAAACAATTAAATACGATTGCCAACAATATATACAAAATAATCGGTACTATCCTAAATAGCCTTAAATTGGTACGAAGTACCCGGAATTCAGGGTGCTTACTATATTGTTGTAGCCACTCTGGAATATTAATCTTTTAATATAAAAATAAAATCACCGCCTTCATCACCTGTTTCACGTACTTCGCCAAATTGTGGAACTTGTGCATTGGGGCTGTTGTTGATAACGGCAATTTTAAAACTGGCAAACAGCTGCTCCGAAGGCAGGTATTTTTTTTGATTTTCTTCTAGTCGTTTTATCAGATATTCTATAAAAACACTTTTATCAGGTACCTCCATAAGTGTTCCGCTGGTCATTGCTTTTCGGCTGGGTAAGCTATACAGCTGTTTTATTGCTTTTGAGGCATTTTTAAAGGCATCACGACTTTTAAAAATTCCTCCGCTGAAACAGGCATCAGTAATTAGCAAAGTATGCCGGCTGGGAATGCCGCGCATATAGTCTCTGATAAGGCTGTTGGGTATCCATGTGCCGCGGTTTTCTCTGTCTGCATCTGCAGGAAGCCAGTAGCCTTGCTTAAACTTTTTATCCCAGTAACCGTGTCCGGCATAAAAAATCAGTAAATTATCATTGTCTGAAAGTAAATTAAAATAATTTTCCAGTGCCTGTGTGATTTCTCTCATTGTAGGGTTTTGCAACAGACTGATATTTTCTTGTTTAAAACCGTATTTGTTTGCAAGTACTTTATAAAGTTTATCGGCATCATTTACCGGGTTTGATAAATCAGCTATTGTCGGATCCTGATAATCTTCCACCCCGATTATCAAAGCATAATACTCGCCCTGCAAACTGATATCAGCATCAGAAATCACAATCGGTATTTCATTCGGGGCTATTGTTGCTTTTGTTTCATAATTTACTGTAATAATTTCATTGGCTATATTGTCCCTGCTGTCAATTGCCTTAATTTTTATCTGGTTTTCACCCGGCTGTAAATTTAAAGTCATTTGATAAAAACCTTCCTCATTTTTTACCAACTTCATATTATTAACCGACACGTATGAAATCATAGATTTGTCGTACACCTCAAATTTTAGTAAAAGCTGTTTTTTGTCCTGTATTTGCACAAAGCCGCGTTCTGTTTTAGGACTGATAATACTAATAACCGGTGGAGTATTGTCTATAAGTGATTCATCGGGGCGTAAAACAACATTTACCTCTCTTCGGTATTTATATGCAGCTCCTGATGAATAATCAATTGCAAAGGCAATCGGAAAAAGAAAAGTGGTAAAACAATTTCCCCATACGCCGGGGTCTATTTCTCTGTAATCTTTTATATCAAGACTAATATACCCATCTTTTACAAATGTGTAAACATATTCATTGTTACGATTAATTTTGCTTTTTCTTACCCTTTTATTTAGTTCAAGTTCACAAGGAGTTAACTGAAATGTCGGCTGTCCATTAACATACACCTCAGCTCCGGCAGGTTGTGAATTAAAACGGACTGTTTGAGTTGTACCTCTAAAAATACTCATGCATGAAGAGAAAAGAATAAGTATTCCTGAAATTAGCGTTAAAAAAGTGATTTTACGGTTCATGACTTTAATCTTTGTGTTCAATACAAAGTTACGCTAAGTTTTTATAATGAGGTAAATATTTTTATTGAAAAAATAATCTAAGCTACTTTGCTTCCCAAAGTACAGCAATTTCCACATCATAAATATCCGTTCTGCGCGGTTTAATAAAAAAACTTGTTATTGGAAAATTTTCCGCTTTAAATTTTTCACTAATTATTTTTGCTTCGCTTGAGAGTGAATTTTTCAATTCATTCATACCTTGCTGTACTTGCCTGATTTCTTTTTCTACTCTGCGAACATCGGCTTTTTCTTTGGCAATTTTTGATGCACTACTAATACCGCGCCTTGTTTTTGAACGTGTTCCGCCACCTATAAAAGCACCCAATACAGCCATCCCGAACGACATGGCAGAATCGGCTGTTCGTGATGTTACATCAGCCTTCTCTTTATCTAATTTTATCATTAATTTATCATATTTAACTTGCAAGCGCTCGGCTTTTTTAGAATATTTACTTCGTAATTTTTCAATAGCTGCTTCTTTCCGGTCGCGAATAATATTCATCAGGCGCATTTTAAAATCATCTAAACTTTCACCGGGTTTCGATTCTGCTTTTAAGGATGTACATTTATATAATTCTAATTTATTATTCCGGTACAAATAATCGGCAAATTGTTTTTGTAAGGTTTTAAACGACTTTAAATTTTCCAAAAAATCAGGTAAACCGGCAAATTGCGATTGTTCTATCGGCTTTTTGCCATAGTTTGCCGGATTAAGCTCAAACTTTTCGCCCTGCGGATAATCAATTTCCTGCAAATCTTCTTGAAGCAAATACCGTTTGGCAATTTTTTTCTCTACATCAATACCGCGCGTGGCATTTACAAAACGTACTTTTCCTTCGGCATAAAAATACGGTTTATATACATTGTTTTGATTACTTACGGGTAGTGCGAAGTATTGTATCGCATCTTGCGGAAGCATTGGTTGTACAACATGGGCTGCACTTGCTTGCTCAAAACCTTCACTTGCGGTATTTTCAGTAATTTTGGGTTCTTCTGCTTTGGGTTCTTTATCCTTATATGCCTTCATTAATTGGCGAATTTCCTGTTTAGATAGTGGTCCGCGCAAATAAGAAAGTACCCAGCGGGTTTGCATCAAACGTAAATTATCTTCATGAGCACTTTTCAAAAGAAAAACCCTGCTTTGTATATTCGATAAAAGCTCTTGAACCTCTTTTTTACTTAATGCACCTTCTGAGCTTTGAATTAAACCGTCCATTACGCGCTCTTTATCCTGTTTTGTTTGCAACCTGCCGATAAACCAAGTTCCGATATTTGATAATCCTTTGTAATCAAGGTCGATGGGGTTTTGAGTAGCCAGAATAATTCCTGTTCCAAATGCACGCGCTTGTTTTAAGAGCAAAAGCATCGGTTGTTTCGAGGGTGGATTTCCTACGGCAGGGAAGAAACCAAAAATTTCGTCCATATACAGAATATTGCGCAAAGCCGAAGTGCCTTTTTGCATACGCATCCAGCTAATGTAACGGTTTAAAAACAGTGTTACAAAAAACATGCGTTGTCCTTCGTCCAAATGGGCAATATTTAAAATTGAAACTTTTGCTTTTCCTTCTTTTGAATACATTAAATTGTTAATATTCAAGGCTTCGCCTTGTGTCCATGCCGCAAACCCCGGACTTGCAAGTACTGTATTTAATTTCATTGCCAAATCCAATCTTTGTGTTTGCGGATAAAAACTTTTTATGGGCAGCACACCTACTTTATCAAAGGGCGGATTAGTTACATAACCGATTAATTGCTCTAAACTGATGCTAAGACCTTTTCGCCATACATGTGCAAAAATATTTGATAATAAAAGATACTCTTTGCTTTGTAGAATATCACCTTTAAGCTTAATTAATGCCAATAAACTGCTTACTCCGGCATTTATTACCGACATAAAAGTATCCGGATCATCAATAACATCCGGCGAAGGTGCATCAAAACTTGCCAAAACCGAGAGTTGAACTCCTGCACTACTTCCGGGGGTATAGATTACAAACTCAGCGTTTTCTTTCAGTTTTTTTATTCGAGATTTATCTTGATGCCATTGTCCGATACCATTTTCCCATAGGCTTGCTGTTTTTTTGGCAAAATCTTTTACACTTAAACCTTTGGTTTCAGCAGTAACCGGATCAACCCACGGTTCAAACTCTTCTGGTTTTAATGAGGGGAAAGTTAATAGCAAATTACCCATATCACCCTTAGGATCAATAATTATTACCGGAATATTGTCTAATATTGCTTCTTCAATAATATCAATTCCCAAGCCGGTTTTTCCGCTTCCTGTCATCCCGATAAGGGCTGCATGAGTGGTCAGATTTTTATTTTTATACAATACCAAATTATCGGTAAGCTCTTGTGTTTTAGGATTTACTTCTTTTCCAAGATAAAAAATACCGAGTTGTTCAATAATTTTGTCTGAGTTTTCCATGCTAAGTAATTTTAATCGACTTTGGGGTTTTGCTGTCATTTAGCAGTTCAATAATTATTTAGTGCTCATCACTTCCACCGCCTTTTGCAACACATTATCAATTTGTCGGATAACAGGATAATAACCTGCATTATCAAAAATATTCCGTGCAATATAAGCCTTAATTTGAGTTTCAATAATTTTTCGTGATATTTTTATTTCATTAGGTTTATCTTTAATACCTTTTGAGCGGGCATATTTTAAAAATTCAATAAAAATATTGCTATTATTTAAGTATTGAACAAGTTGCCGGTAATCGGAAAATTTTTCCAATTGTTTACGATGTTTTTCGGTAAAGTCTAAGGCAAAATTATAAATTATGGCTTTTGCCGATACTTCTCTGAAATATCCGGTATAGCCTATTGTGTCTAATGGAACAAAAATATCGGGCATAATACCGCCACCTCCGTAAACCACTCTGCCACCAACAGTATAATATTTTTCACTTTCCTTAAAAGCACTACTGTCCGGATGTTCCATTTCACCATTATTGTAGCGTTCAATTAAATCATGTGCATAAGCTTCACGTCCTTCATCGTATGGTTTTTGAATGCATCTGCCCGATGGAGTATAATAACGAGCAATCGTTAGCCGAAGAGCCGAACCATCTCTAAACATGGTAGGTTCTTGTACTAATCCTTTTCCAAAAGAACGTCTGCCAATAATTGTCCCTCGGTCGTTATCCTGAATAGCACCCGCAACAATTTCACTAGCCGAAGCTGACCATCCATCAATTAGTATTGCCAAAGCTTCATCTTCCAATTCGCCCATTGTAGTGGCATAACTAAGCTGTTTAGGGCGTGCTTTGCCTTGTGTGTAAACAATCATCTCTTTATCTTTCAAAAACTCATCGGCAATATTGATGGCTGCATCCAAATATCCCCCTCCGTTACTTCGTAAATCCAGAATAATTTTTTTCATTCCTTGTGCTTTCAATTTTTTGGCAGCCGCTTCAAATTCATCATAAGTAGTACGTGCAAAAGCACTTATTTTAATGTAACCAATATCATCGGTAATCATATAAGCCACATCCAAACTGTTTAAAGGAATTTTATCACGAGTAATTTCAAAATCCAGTAATTTATTGTAGCCTTGCCTTGCAATGCTCACTTTTACCTTTGTTCCGCGTGGTCCTTTCAGGTTCTTAATCACATCATTAGTTGAAATATTTACACCGGCAAAGAGCGAGTCATTAATTAAAACTATTTTATCGCCCGGACGAATACCCACTTTTTCCGAAGGTCCGCCAGAAATGGTATTAATCACTAAAATAGTATCATTTAATATGTTAAACTGAATTCCGATACCGTCAAAATTTCCTTCAAGCGGTTCATTAATTTCTTTTAATTCACTTGCAGGAATATAAACTGAGTGTGGATCTAGATTTTCCAACATATGCGGAATCGTTTTTTCAATTAAATCTTCCCTGTTCACGGTATCAACATAATCTGTTTCGATTAAATCCAGAATAATATCAATTTTATTACGTTCAACATTGAAAGTAACTGTATTTTTATTATAATTTAATCTGCTTCCCAAAAAAATACCTGCAGCCAACACAATTGCAAGTATCAAAGGTGTGTATATTGAAAATTTTGAATTATTATACTTCATAAAAAATATTTTTATTTGGGTGGCTACAGGCTTTCCGCTCGTAGTTTCCTTGCCAAAATTCGCAAAACAACGTTAAAAAAGGAGCTTTGTTCCGCCGCTCTTTTTTTCCGTGTTTATGCTGCATTTTGGTTTCGGCAAGCTACCGCTTCAATC
>JALWNR010000182.1 GCA_027083715.1 Bacteroidales bacterium | reverse complement strand
TTTTAATATTGGTTCACTCTTGTCCCTTGGCGATAAAGAAGTTAAATTTAAAATGCCTGAAATAACCGAAAAGGATATCCAGGAAATTGAGCAAGAAATGGACAAGCTTGATAATTATTTACCAAAATTAAAAAGTTTTGTACTTCCCGGAGGAGAACAATCCGTAGCATATTGTCATGTATGCCGTAGCGTTTGCCGCAGAGCTGAGCGCCTGATTATTAAATTATCAACTAAACACAAAATAAGCAAAGAACTTATTAAATACATCAACCGTTTATCAGACTACTTTTTCTTGCTCTCGCGAAAAATTGCTTATGAAAAAGGCTTTGAAGAAATAAAATGGGAAATCTAAGTTTCTATTAAATAGAAAAATAGATAATTGGAAATGTGTCTGATTATTGACAATTTTGAGAATTGGATATTGAAAAATAAACACTACTCAATATAGTGTATCCGATAAAAATAATATCTAAATTATTTTTCATAATAGTCCGTTAAATTTGGCTATGGCTTAATAATTTAAATTAGATCTTACACCTTAATTAGCAGGTAATTAGAAATTGATAATTGGTAATTAAAATACGAGGACAATTTTCTTAATTACTAATTACCAAAAACTTGATATTATTGCAATTTTAAACCAGAGCCTTGTTTTTCTGTATTCAATTTATAATCTTAAAGTAGCAAACATCTTATTTGAAACTGAAAATAGTTTCAAATTATAAAATAAAACAATTGGAAATGATTAAACACATAATAAAAACAGGACTTCTCCTGCTTGTTTTTATCATGCTAAATGCTTGTAATCAGCAAGATAATAAAACAGCAGTTGAAACTAGCGATACAATTACAGTCGTAAACGATTCAACGAACAAAGTATTTGCCGACCCATTGCCCTCGTGGAATGAAACCGAAAATAAAATGCAGATTATTAACTTTGTTAATACCGTTACCAACAGTGATAGTGCCGATTTTATTCCTGCTAAGGACAGAATAGCAGTTTTTGACAATGATGGAACCCTGTGGTCAGAAAAGCCAACTTACTTTCAGATTGAGTTTGTCTTATATCGCATTAAACAAATGGCTCCGCAACATAAAGAGTGGAAAAGAGACAAATTAATAAAAGCTGCATTGAATCATGATTTACAAAAAATCAGGAAGAAATTTGGTGTGGAAGGTATGAACCGCTTGATGACTATTGCTCAATCAGGAATGACAATTGAAGAGTTTAAT
Source organism: Bacteroidales bacterium (assembly GCA_027083715.1). Classification (GTDB taxonomy): domain Bacteria; phylum Bacteroidota; class Bacteroidia; order Bacteroidales; family NBLH01; genus NBLH01. The sequence continues at coordinate 4,964 of JALWNR010000182.1, read as the reverse complement.
AAGACTGTAGTGCAATGGATGAAAAATGCCCAACATCCGACCACAGGTAGATTATTCAGTAAAATGGCTTTTCAGCCCATGCTGGAATTGATTAAATACCTTCAAAACAATGAATTTAAAGTATATATTGTTTCGGGTGGCGGGATTGATTTCATACGTGTTTGGGCGAGTGATGTTTACGGTATTCCGCCGGAAAATGTAATCGGAAGCTTTGCCAAACCTATCTATAAAAAAATAAACGGAAAACCTGTTTTGGTAAAAACAAATAATATTATATTTATTAACGATGGAAAAGGAAAGCCTGTTGCCATACATCAGGTAATCGGGAAAAAACCGATTATGGCTTTCGGTAATTCCGACGGAGATATTCAAATGCTTGAATGGTGCTCTGCAAACAAAAAAGCAAATTTAGCTACTTTTATACATCATACAGATGCAAAACGTGAATGGGCTTACGATAAAAATACCAACACAGGAAAACTAAACAAGGGTTTAGCTTTAGCTAAAAAAAATAGCTGGATGCTTATTGATATGAAAAATGACTGGAAAATAATTTACCCTTTTGAATTAAATGAACAAAATGCTCAAAATTAATACACTATGCAAAGATTTTTATCTCTGATATTAATTTTAATAATTTTTCCGCTTACCGGAGTAAAAGCCCAGGACTCAACAAGTGTGCCCGGATGGGATAATCAAATATATCTGGGAAATAAAATAGCTTTTGGTAAAGGAAAATGGAAATTCTCCGGCGAATTACAAACCCGTCTGGAAAATAACTTCCAGTCGCTGGATAATTGGTATATTGAATTTGTAGCAAACTATCTTATTGCTAAAAATTTTGAGATTGTACCTGATTTCAGATATACGGTAAAACCCACCAAGCTGGAAATTCGCCCCGGAATTGGAATATTGTACAAATTTAATACAGATAAAATTCAATTTGTTAATCAGGTAAAATATCAGGTCGATTTTCCGAATCATGGAAGTATTGGTCACGCTTTTCGGGAAGTAATATTTTTAAATCATAAATATAATAAGCAAATTGTTTTAACTACCATAGCCGGATTTATATACAGATGGTGTCCCCAATGGAACGGTTTTCAGTATATTAGGGTAGGACCCGGAATTTCTTATATTTTTGACGAAAAACACCTACTAAACATCAGCTATTTTGTAGGTGTGGAAAACGATACGGAAAACTGGCTTTGGGCAGGAATTCCGATGATACAATTGGTTATTAATGTGGCTAAAAAAGACAAATACAAGTACACGCCGGCTTATTATTTTGATTTTTAACTACAATAATTCATGTACTTTATTTTTAAAGCTGGTACGCCAATACCATGTTTAACTTAAAATTATACTAAATTGAGCAATTATGTATAAAGAGAATGCTAAGATTTTGAGAATAAAAAGTTTATACAAATTGCAAGAACCCCTGTTGGGTTTTGAGTCAATTCTTATAAATCTTTTTAGCTTAAAAGATTAGTGTTTATCAAAATAGATAATCGCTCAATTTAGATTTAAATCAGTAAGAAGTTTTTACTTATTTTTTTAGATAAAAATTATTACAAAGCACCTTCGTCATAGGCTTTTTCGCCATGTAATGCAGTGTCCAAACCTAATGTTTCTTCTTCTTCCGATACTTTTACTTTTGTAATAAAATTTATGACAATAAGCATAAAGTAAGTAAAAACAAAAGCAAAAGAAGAAGCTGCTATAACAGCGACCATTTCTTTAAAAAAGAAGGCTGAATTACCTTCGAGTAATCCTGATTGACCGTTTATTGCTGATGAAGCAAATACTCCAAGAAGAATGGTACCAAATAAACCACCCATACCATGAACTCCCCAAACATCTAAAGCATCGTCCCAGCCTAATTTGTTTTTTAACTGAACAGCAATAAAACAAAGTGAACCTGCTGCAATACCTATAAGAATAGCTGCCCATAAGGGAACAAAACCTGCTGCAGGTGTAATCGTTGCTAATCCGGCAACAAAACCTGTTAGTAATCCTACAAATTTTGGTTTTCCTTCTTTAAACCATTCAATAATTAGCCAAGTAACTCCTGCAAAAGATGCTGCAACATCGGTATTTAAAAATGCTGTGGTTGTAATTGCATCTACTTTAAGTTCGCTGCCGGCATTAAACCCGTACCATCCAAACCACAGTAACCCCGTACCAATAGCTACCAATGGAATACTATTGGGCGGTGATTGTGTATCGGTACGTTTACCTACATATATTACCGATGCTAATGCTGCAAAACCCGCAGTTGCGTGTACAACAATACCTCCTGCAAAGTCTTTAACTCCCCAAGCAGCTAAAAGTCCGCCTCCCCATACCATATGAACAAATGGGTAATAAACAAAAACTTGCCATGCAACAAGAAAAATTAAATATGCTTTAAAAGTAACGCGGTTAATAAATGCTCCTGTAATAAGCGTTGGTGTAATTACGGCAAACATCATTTGATATGCAATAAAGATAAACTCAGGATATTCACCATTAGCTCCACTATACGGATTATTAAATGGTATCCCGTTTAAAAAAGCCCAATCTAAATTACCGATAATTCCTCCTTCGCCACCACTAAAGCATAAAGAATACCCAAAAGCTATCCATAATACTGTAGTAATACCTAATGATACAAAGGTTTGCATCATTATACCTAAAATATTTCTTTTACCGGCTAAACCTCCGTAAAAAAAAGCTAAGCCCGGTGTCATTAACATTACAAGACTCGTACTAAGAATCATGAATGTTGTTGTACCTGTATCAAAACCCATAATTATTTGATTTAATTTAATTAATAATAGAAAGTTTTAAAAAGATAATCCGGCTACAAAATATATTTTTTCTGTTTGCGGATTTGTTATTAGCGAAACAGAAACAGGTAAACTGTAACTGTTTGTTATTTTAATATTTTTTGAAAATGTTGCTCCTAAATTTACCACTCCAATTGTATTGCCGTAATATCCTGTTTCTCCTTTATCGGTATCTACTTTTGTTAAATTAAAACCCATAAATACATTTAAATATTTAAAAGAGTAGGATAATTCTGCATAGCTTGAAAAATCATTTTTCCCGGTGGTTCCGTTATTATTTATATGTTTTGCATCGGCACCATAAATATTTGTTGCAATTAATACCGACAACGGAAAATTTTCAGTTCCGTTAAAAGTTAATGATGCTTCAAAAACATGACTTGTCGTTTCTTTTTTATAGTCGAAATAATTTTGATTAAGTGTGTCGTTTTGAAAATAATAATCGCTTAGCATTATCGAAAACATATTTTTAAAAAAAGTATATCCAAGGTATAAATCAGATTCTTGATAACCTTGAAAATTAAGTGCGTAAGCTCCCCACGCGCCTATAGTAATACCATATTTATTAAATTCTACGCCGGGCTGAATATTTGGAGATGAGCCGTAATCAGTTCCTCTCCATACATAACGGCTCATTATATCGCAGCTTATGCTGATTGGGCTGACAGAAATTGATGAGTCTTTTTGTGCATGTAAACTAATTGAAAAACTACTAAGTACTGCTAGTAATAGAATAAAACCGTATTTTTTCATCTTTATAAAAGTTTTAAATTTGGAAACAAAGATGTATGAAATACAGATTTTGGGCAATTGTGTAATCACGTAAAAGATACTACGTGTTTTACGTAGTAAAAGTATTAACTCCGCAGGTATGTTTGTAGCGAACTGCGAAGCACTCACGAATACATTAAAATTAATATAAGAAATGAGTAAAAGTCAAAGAGTGTGTCAGTATTGGCAAAGCACAGAAAAAAGCAACGCAAGCGTAGCATTAGTTACGGTGAGTAGGTTTTTTCGAGTACTGCCAATAATGGCAGGCTATTTGGCTTTGCAGCAAAAGATACTTGCGGATTTAAGGGATAATAAGTATTAAGAAAGTTCAATAATATTATTTTTTATAGCAAATTTAACTAAATCAACAGTGCTGTTTAAGTTTAATTTCCTCATAATACTAGTTTTGTGGGTTTCAACTGTTCTGATACTTATACTTAGTCTTTTTGCAATATCAGGATTTGCTATTCCTTCAACAACATAAAGTAAAATCTCGTGTTCTCTTTTGGTTAATATGCTTATTTTGTTGGCTGTTATATTTTTACCATATTTTGCACTGTTAAGATAGCTTTTTAGAATTGTATCAGCTATTGATTTACTAAAGTATTCTTTACCCATATAAACTTCGTTTATTGCTTTCAAAAGTTCTTCTCGTGTGGTATTTTTAGGTAAATAACCATTTATTCCGGCTTTTAAAGAGTTAAAAATAAAATCTTCAGAGGTGTACATGGATAGCATTAATTTTTTTATTTTCGGATAATCTTTAGTTAATATTTTTGCAATTTCAATACCCGACATTTTAGGTAAAGAAATATCCAATAGCACAACATCTGGACATAATGTTCTGAGTAGTTCAAATAGTTCATAGGCATTTGTTACTTCACCAATCACTTTGATATTTGAATGATTAAGTAAAAGTGATTTAATACCATCTCTAACAATTTGGTGATCATCCACCAATATTACTTTAATTTTGTTCATTATCATTACTATTAAAGGGTATTTCAATATTTATTTTAGTGCCTTGCTCAATAACAGATTTTATCCTTATTTTACCTGCTAATAATTCAACTCGGTCTTTGATATTGTTTAATCCGTTTGATTTTGTCGATTTCACCTTTTTTTGATCAAACCCACAACCATCATCCTCTATTATAATAAGTATTACATTCTTTTTAAAGGCTATTTTAATAAATGCATTTTTTGCATTAGCGTGTTTTATAATATTAGAAAGTCCTTCTTGAATTATTCTAAGAAGATAAATACTTTTTTTTAGATCGAGTAATTTTCCCGAACCCTCAGTTTTGTATGTAATATTTATGTCGGTATTTTTGGATATATCGTTACAAATATTTCTTATAG
>JALWNR010000181.1 GCA_027083715.1 Bacteroidales bacterium | reverse complement strand
TTTCTTAACTTTGTACGAAATTTAATATCAATATTTGATAGTAAATTGGTTTATTAAGGTTGGGCTGTCGGGGTGGTTCCCGACAGCCCTTTTAAGTATGTCAGGCATGGTAATAAGCTGACAAAGTGCAAGTCTTTGTTCGTACCGAGTTGATAGGAAACATTAGTGATTTGCAAAGCCTGTGCCGAACTTGATTCGGTAAAGCCATTAGCAAACTTAAAGTTCTGACGCATAGAAATCTGATATAAGGCTTAATTTTTGGAGGCAACCGAGCCATGGATTGAGAACACCCAAAATTCAACCGTAACCCCATAAAGTAAATCAGGCAGAACGCGGGGAAAGTTTATTATCTTATCCCGAGAGGTCTAATACGCAACGTATTAAGGGAATATCACAAGACAGCCCTTTATCGCCGTTACTATCCAACATAGATTTGGACAAATTGGACAAAGAGCTGGAAAAACAAGGGCATTGTTTTGTTCGCTATGCAGATGATTTAGTATTTATGTACGAAGTCAAAAAGCAGGCGAAAGAGTTAAGGAATCTATTAGTGCCTTTATAATGCGAATTAAGGGTTAAGTTATGTTTTTAAAGAAAAAGGTTGTAATGTACTGTATGCAATACTGTTGTGGCTTAGTCCTGAAAGGACGATATATTTTAGCCCCGTATGAAGCGAAGCGAAATGCGGGGTTTGGTAATCGTTAAAGTATTAGCGATACAAGTAATAAAGCTGATTAAAGAAAGAAAGAAAGATACATGCATCACAATTTAAAATTATTTTCAACCCTTAATTCGCATTTATAACAAATAAACTAAAACTCAAAGTAAATGAACACAAGAGTATAGTTTGTGAAGTAGATAAAACGGTATTGTTAGGACATACCATTTTAAAAGATGGTAATTTAATCATTGCAAAAGACAATGTAAAACGCTTTAAAAACACTATTCGGAAGATTACAAAGCGGAATAGGGGCGTGAGTTTTAAGCAAATCATTTTGGATACGTAGGAAATTTAGATGTTTTCGGATAAAGCAAACCAAAAGGGAGATAGGATTAGTCCGCTTTTTAAAGAAGCAAGGAGTTGTAAGCTATCAATCGTGGATTATTGCTTTATCAGGTGTAAGGTGGTGGCGAAAGTCAGCAGCACCACAAATTCATCAAGCAATGGGAAACTCTTGGTTTATTGAACAAAACTTGTTTAATTTGACATTAAATTATGAAAAGTTAAACTATTAACTGAAACCGCCACGTGCGAGAGCATGCGTGGTGGTGTAAGAGGGCGAGGGACTAATCCCTCTACCTATTCGATTTATTTCTAACTCAAAAAAATAGGGTTATTTTTGAGAAAATTGTATTCATAAAACCTGTCCCGATTTTATTGAGAAGAAGGATTTAAGGGTTAATTATAAATTTTTTAATATACTATTTTAGTAACTTAAATATATATACGCATGAAAATAGCAATCATTGGATATGGAAAAATGGGGAAAACCATTGAAAAATTAGCAATTGAAAAAAAACATGAAATTGTCTTAAAAATTAATGATACCAATTTACATGAACTAACTGTGGATAATTTAAAAAAAGCAGATGTTGCTATAGAGTTTACCTGTCCGGAATCTGCTTTTGCAAATATCAATTTGTGCTTTGATGCGCACATTCCTGTAGTTTCAGGAACAACCGGTTGGTTGGATAAATTTGATGAAGTTAAAGATAGATGTAAAAATGAAAATCAGGCATTTTTTTATGCTTCAAACTATAGTTTAGGTGTAAATATTTTTTTTAAACTCAACAGTTATTTGGCTAAAATAATGAACAAGTTTGAAAATTTTAATGTACAAATTGAAGAAGTGCATCATATTCATAAATTAGATGCACCTAGCGGTACGGCTATTACCATTGCAGAGGATATTATTTCAGAAATAAACAGAAAAAAGGAGTGGGTTAAAGATGAGGAAATAAATCAGGAACAGATTGCCATTAAGTCGCATCGTGAAGGTGAAATTCCCGGTATCCATACGGTTACATACAGTTCTGCTGTTGAGAATATCGTGATTTCTCATGAATCTAAAAACAGAAAAGGCTTGGCACAGGGTGCTTTAATGGCTGCCGAATTTATTATAGGAAAAAACGGAATGTTTGGTATGGATGATTTACTCATGTTGTAGGATACCGTGCTATATGCATTACCGTTTAAATCAGATACTTATGTCTTTTTTTTATGATGCAATTGTTAAAAATAGTTAAATATTAGCTTTTTATGTTAAAAATATTTGTATTTTTGATAAACAAATAAAGCAAATTTAAAACTAAATAAATATGAAAACACGTATTTTTATATTTTCACTTTTAATGGTGTTTGTTTTATCTACTAGTGTTCAAATCACTGCTCAAGAAAGAAAGCAAACTAAAAAAGAACGAAAAGAAGCTAAAAAAGCCAAAAAAGAACAGCAAAAAAAAGAGCGAGCTGCACTTTTTGAATTTGCGAAACAACAAATAAAGGACACTTCCTTTGTTGTTGCAGCTGACCGTATTACTTTTAAAAGTGGAATGAATTTTTCGGTTACTCAAACACTGAACTTTTTTAAAGTTTATAAAGGAGAAGGTGTTTTGCAAATTGCACCTATCAGCTCTCCAAATTTAGGACCCAATGGCTTAGGTGGTGTAACCCTGAAAGGACAGCTTACCCAATATGAAATAACGGATAAGGGCGATAAAATTTATGCAAAAATTACTTTAAAAGGTACATTGGGTACCGCTATGATTAATATTAGTGTTTATGGAGGAAATAATGCCGTAGTTGATGTATCTGGTTTATTCAGTGGTAAGGCTTTTACTATGTACGGACCCTTAGAACATCTTGATGATGTTCGTATTTTTGAAGGAACTAGTTATTAAAACTATTTTATATTATCGATCTTTAAATTAAATTTATGAAATTGAAAATGAAACATTTAAATTTATTTTTGATAGCATTGGGAATATCATTGCTATCTGCATGCTATCCTTATGATTCTGTTTATACAGATGAACTAGATGCTACAATTACTGTGTATGATACTCTTGCTGATTTTAGTAATTTCAAAACATATGTTATTAGAGATTCAGTAGGTTTGGTATATAATGACTGGCTCACGGATGCACAGGTTAATGAGTTTTATGCTGCCGATGGATCTTCTGATAAAATTAAAGCTATGGTAAAGGCAAAGTTTGATGCATTAGGATATACCGAAGCAAGTGATCTTGCTAATGCTGATTTTGCGATTAACATGACAGTGTTTGCAATAGAATATACCAGTTATTATTACTATTATCCTGGTTGGTGGTGGGGATATCCCGGATATTGGCCACCGTATTGGGGTCCTTATAAAAAATCCGCTGCAGATGTTAATTATTATTATCCATGGTATCCCTATTATCCAAGTTATACTTATTATACTTCATATGAAGGATTATTACTTATAGAAATGGCAGATGCAAAAACAATTACTGATAATGATCCTGAAATTCGTTTTATCTGGGAAGCCGGTATTCAAGGTTCTTTAACAGCGGATAAATCATATAGTCAAGAACGTATTCAAAGAGGATTGGACGAGGCGTTTGAACAATCTCCTTATCTTGGATTTAATTAATCATCAGGATATTACTATAAATATCGAATAAAAAAATAAACAAATGAAGAAAATAATTTTTATATTAATAATAGGTTTTGCGTTTTCGATAAATTTAAACGCACAAGATGATTATGTAGTTAATGCAAAAAAAGCTACTTACGGCTCGTATAATCATCCGAAAATGGTTTGGACTTTTGATTACAGTATGGGGTTTGGTATCGGAGAATTAAAAGATTTTATTTCAGATGCAAGTTTCAGAGGCTTTTATATGGATGGTCGAGGTTTTATTAACGACAACATTAGTATTGGTGGTGGAATTGGTTGGAATATTTTTTATCAAGATCATCCTAGAGCAACTTATGAATTTGATGGTGGTGCAATAACCGGACAAAGATGGGATTACTTTTTTGTAATGCCTTTGGTGGTAAATGCTCATTATTATTTTACTCATGATGGACAAATTCAACCACGTGTAGGTTTAAGTACCGGAGGATATTATACGGAACGAGAAGTGCAAATCGGAAATCTTTATGTTACTGATCATCTCTGGAAATATGGAATTACACCAGAAGCAGAAGTTTATATGCCTTTTGGTACATCAGACTGGGGCTTGAATTTAAGTGCCAAATATAATATCTTATTTTACAATGATGATAAAATGGATATGTCAAATTATTTTTCTCTTAATGTAGGTCTTACCTTTGAACCGTTTTAATAAGATAATTTATTCATTAGGCAATTTTTAGTTAGCTGATGAAAAAATTGATAAAAGAGTATTCCTTTTTTTAGGTTTGCTCTTTTTTTGTGCCAAAATTTATTATTTTCGGGCTTTAATTCAATGTTGTTTAGTTAAATATTTTAATTAACCATATAATGATCATCATTTTATGATAATTACTTTGATTAAATCACACGATTTTCGGTGCATATATCATTCATTCTTTAATTAACAGTCCTCTTGCACCGATCATATGATTTAACATTTTTCTCCGGCTTTTAAGTCAGAGAAAATTATTAGTTCTATGTTTTGCATAGGGAAATATAATAAAAACCTGAAATAATAATGGCTGCATTTATTATTTTTTGGGTTAAAGATAAATACATCTATATGTAAACTAAACAACATTGGGTTTTAATTAGAGTGTGTCTATAAAGTGCTTGATTTTTGAAAAATTAGATTTTTGATGAATTTTTGTTTTTTTCGTTGCAGCAAATGCTTAGGTATTAGGCAAAACGAAAAAAGCAAAAAGGCGCAAAAAGATATTTTTTCAATTCAATGACTTTATGGACAAACTCTAATTAATTAGTATATTGTTTATTGGCTTCATCATAATTTGAATATTGATAATTGTGTGTTGATTATTGATTATTTTATTGGATAATTTAACATTTCTTTAACCAATTATCAGAACTAAAATAAGATTAAATATGCGCATTGATATAATTACCGTATTGCCTGACTTGTTGGAAAGTCCTTTTAATTATTCCATAATTAAAAGAGCCAAAGAAAAAAAGTTGGTAGAAATTAATTTGCACCATTTGCGTGATTATGCTACTAACAAGCATCGCCATGTGGATGATTATGCTTTTAGCGGAGGTGCAGGAATGGTAATACAAATTGAGCCGGTGGACAGAGCTATTACTGCCCTGAAAGAACAAGTCCAATACGATGAAATCATTTATACTTCACCCGACGGAGAATTATTTGATCAAAAAATGGCAAATCATTTTTCAACAATGGACAATATTTTAATCCTTTGCGGACATTACAAAGGCATTGATCAGCGCATACGCGACCACTTAATTACACGTGAAGTTTCAATCGGTAATTTTGTGATGACCGGAGGTGAATTAGCAGCTGCGGTAATTACGGATAGTGTGGTGCGTTTACTCCCAGGTGTTTTATCCGATGAAACCTCGGCGCTAAGCGATTCTTTTCAGGATGGACTGTTGGCACCTCCTGTTTATACCCGCCCGGCTGATTATAAGGGGTGGAAAGTACCTGAAATCTTGCTTTCGGGAAACACCAAAGAAATTGAAAAATGGCAGATGGAGCAATCGCTTGAAAGAACAAAAAGGCTGAGACCCGATTTATATGATAAACTGTAAAAATAACTTATACATTGACAAATTTCAAATATTAAATAAGCAATCCACGGGCGTTCAGACAAGATTGCTCAACATGCAATATTCAGTTTATAAAAAAAGCCTGTATTTGTTAGCTAATAAACCAATTATCTAATAACCAATTACGAAATAATGGATATTAAACAAAGAATAGAACAACTTCGTGAGCAACTGGCACATCATAACTATCTTTACTACGTAAAGGCAAAGCCCGAATTATCTGATTATGATTATGATATGCTGATGAAAGAGTTACAGGGGCTGGAAGCTGCACATCCTGAATATTTTGATCCAAATTCGCCGACACAACGTGTGGGCAGTGATATTAATAAAGAATTTAAGCAGGTACGGCATAAATACGGAATGCTTTCGCTTTCAAACACTTATAACGAAGGCGAATTACGCGATTTTGACCAACGGGTGCGTAAATTAATAAGTGAACAGCCGATATATGTTTGTGAGTTAAAATTTGATGGTACGGCAATTGGTTTAACT
>JALWNR010000180.1 GCA_027083715.1 Bacteroidales bacterium | reverse complement strand
AGTTTTATAAACACATGCTTTTTAAGTTTGTAATAATGTAATTAATATCAATGTTAAAAAAAGTCAGTCATATTATTTTATCAATACTACTTGTTGTTTCAACAACAGGGCTGACCTATACCAAACATTATTGCTCTGCACAATCTTTATCTGTACAACACTCTGCTAAAAAAGTTTATTCGCAAAAAGCACATGCACAAAACTATATGGCGATGAAGCATGACGAAGCTCATACTCATACCGATAATCATGCACATGCAGATAAAACACATTCTAGCAGTCACTCTCAAAACGATTTATGTACTACACAAGAGTGCAATGATGATGACAATTGTTGTGATAACGAAACCTGTAATGATGACAATTGTTGTAGTAACGAAACAATAACTGTAAAGCTATCTCTAAATTACATCATAATTGATTCAAAAGAAATATTCAAAACTTTTGAACTTGAATTATTCAATTCAACACTTGTTACATCTTTGAATAGTTTATTTGAAGAAACCGATACTAAATTTAACAGGCTTCTAATAACAGATTCTCCCCATAAAATTAAGAATACGCCAAGTATTCTTCAGAACTTCCGTTGTTGATCGAAATTTGCGATAATCACATCTTTATATATTTTTCTCGAATATATAATACTTGATGTAATCCACACATGTGCTTTTTTTCAAGGCTTTTAATAGAAAACAGTGTAATGTAAGAATTTTGCAGTCCGTTTTTTCTATTTCGCCATAACACAATTAGTTATAACTAATTCATCAACAAATGGAAGAGTATATTAAAATTAACACTATAGAGTTAACAGATTTTTTAGATGAAAATGATTATGAAATTTTCAAAAAATTGTTCAACTCAATGAAAGGAATTCAGAATTTTAGTATTGCAGATAACACTCTACGCATAGAATACAATTCCTACTTAATTTCGTTAAAAGAGATTAAAGAAATTTTGTTTCTCAACTCTTATGAAGTACGAAAAACAAAAAAATCAAACTTTTTACAAAAGTTTATCCTTAATCTGGCAAAGTCAAATAAAGAAACATTGGGTACAGGAACTTTCGAGTGCTGTAAATTAAATGCAAAAATATAGAATCATGAATTCAGATAAAATAAATACTGAAACCAAACAATTGTATTATTGTCCGATGCATTGCGAAGGAGATAAAACATATGAAGCTCCCGGAAATTGTCCGGTTTGTAATATGAAATTGGTTTCAAACAGCGAACATGCAGAGCAATTGCACGTACATAAAAATGTACATAAGCACGCTACCATAACAGATCAAAAAAATACAGAAATTAAATATTTCTGTCCTATGCTCTGCGAAGGCGATAAAACATATAGTGAACCGGGAGATTGCCCGGTGTGTGGAATGCATTTAAAAACACAAGGAATCATAAAAAATAGTGAGACTATGTACACTTGTTCTATGCATCCAGAAATAAACTTACCTGCGCCGGGAGATTGTCCTAAATGTGGAATGACCTTAGTTCCTGTAACACCTTCGGATGATAGCCCTGAGGAAATGGAGTACAAAGCAATGTTAAAGCGTTTTTGGATTGCTGCAATATTTACATTGCCCATATTTCTTATTGCCATGCTGGATATGGTTAAAGGTGTCCATTTAGATGCCATCATGCCGGTAAGAGCCTGGAACTGGTTACAACTATTTATGAGTATTCCGGTAATTTTTTATGCAGGCGGAACATTCTTTAAAAGAGGAATCAGCTCTATCAGAAGGCGCTCTTTCAACATGTGGACATTAATATCGCTTGGCGTAGGAGCTGCTTTTGGCTTTAGTGTTTTTGGTTTACTATTTCCGGGAATCTTTCCTGATCAGTTTAAAGATGCTCATGGAAATGTATTGGTATATTTCGAAGCAGCCACAGTTATACTAACACTGGTAATAATCGGACAAGTACTTGAATTAAAAGCACACAGCAAAACAAATTCAGCAATAAAATCATTACTTAATCTAAGCCCGCCTACTGCTTATGTTCTAAAAGATGGTGAAGAAACAATTGTACCTTTAGAACATGTTCAGACAGGAGACAGACTTAGAGTAAAACCGGGAGGTAAAATTCCGGTTGATGGAAGTATTGTTTCAGGAAAAGCAACAATTGATGAAAGCATGATTACCGGCGAACCGGTTCCGGTTGAAAAGACTGTTGGAGATAAGGTATTAGGAGGCACCATAAATGGTAAATCCAGTTTTGAAATGACTGCTGAAAAAGTTGGTTCGGATACTTTGCTCTCGCAAATAATTAGCATGGTTAACGAAGCTAGCCGTTCAAAAGCACCAATACAAAAACTGGCGGATAAAGTATCGGAATATTTTGTTCCAATAGTTATTGGTGTTTCAATAATTACATTTTTTATTTGGGCAATTTGGGGACCACAACCGGCATACGTCTATGCTTTTGTCAATGCCATTTCTGTTTTAATTATTGCATGCCCTTGTGCTTTAGGATTAGCAACACCCATTTCTGTAATGGTAGGTACGGGTAGAGCTGCTCAATCAGGTATATTAATAAAAGAAGCACGGGTAATTGAAGAAATGAGTAAAATTGATACGCTTATTATTGATAAGACAGGAACAATTACCGAAGGTAAACCTTCATTGAGTACTGTTATTTCATTCGGAAAAATGACCGAAGATGAAATACTACAAATTGCAGCTGCAATTAATGTGCATAGTGAACATCCTTTGGCAGAGGCAATTGTTAAAGGAGCAAAAGAAAAAAACCTGTCATTATCAAGTGCAGTGGACTTTGAATCACATACAGGCGAAGGAGCAGAGGCAAAAGTAAACCACATATTATATGGTATTGGAAATGCAAAATTGCTAAAACGCTTTGAGGCAGGTTTTATAAACGGTCAAAAAGATATTGCGGAGAAATTTCAGCAAATGGGACATACTGTAATGTTTTTAGCTTCAAAAGAAAAGCTACAAGGAATTATTACAGTTACCGATAAAATAAAAGAGACTTCATCACTTGCTATTGCAGAATTACAAAAGATGGGTGTACATGTTCATATGCTAACGGGTGATAACAAACTAACAGCAAAGAATGTAGCTGATACATTGCAACTTGATGGTTTCCGTGCCGAGTGTTTGCCCGAGGATAAATACCGTATTGTTAAAGAATTTCAGGAAAAAGGAAGAATTGTAGCGATGGCTGGTGATGGCATTAATGATGCCCCTGCCTTAGCTCAGGCAAATATAGGTATTGCCATGGGAACAGGAACAGATATTGCCATGCAGAGTGCCGAAATTACTCTGGTGAAAGGAGATTTAAACGGGATTGTTCGGGCACGTGATTTAAGTAAAAAAGTGATGCACAATATTAGGCAAAATATGTTTTTTGCTTTTATATATAACATTATGGGAGTTCCACTTGCTGCCGGTGTATTATTTCCGGTTTTTGGAATTTTCCTAAGCCCAATGTTGGCAGCGGTTGCCATGAGTTTCAGTTCAGTGTCGGTAATTGCTAACGCATTAAGACTTAAAAATCAATAAAATAATTAAACATTAATATAAATCACTTTAAATTTTTAAAAATTATGAAAATGAAAATAAATAAATTTATGCTAATCACGGCATTATTTATTGGAGCAGGATTATTAACTGCTGCACGAATTAGTCCTTATGCTAAAGTACAATCAGATGGCGACTGGATAGCACCCAAAAGTGCAGACAATATTAAAAATCCGCTTGCCGGTGATGCAAATGCTGCAAAAGCAGGGAAAAAGCTATATAACCAAATGTGTGCAGTTTGCCATGGTAATAAAGGAAAAGGTGATGGAATGGCTGGGGTAAATTTAAAGCCACGCCCTTCAAATTTAGCATCAAACAAAGTACAATCACAAACTGATGGTGCTATTTTTTGGAAAATTTCAGAAGGACGTGCACCCATGGCTTCTTATAAAAAAGCTTTTACTGAAACTCAACGATGGCAATTAGTAAACTATATCAGACAACTGGCTAAATAGGTAAATTGTAACTAAAACTTGCATGATGCCTTTTGAGCTTAGCATTAACAGGTAGGGGTTTTAAGGTTTTCATGCAAGTTTACCAATTATTAATTAATATTAAAAAATAAACAAATGAAAAAACTAATCTTAATTATTGTTATTTTTTGGGGCTCATACAGTTTATTATCAGCTCAAGAAGATATAAAACAGCAAGTTAAAGAATTGACAAATACTGTTGATAGCTTGGAAAATATTACCAAACCGGGTAAAAGCAAATTTTTACTCCGTGGATATGCTCATGCCGGACTAGAAATTACGGACAATGAAAGTACATTTGAAGGAGGTTCATTCAATCCTATTTTTTTATATAAACAATCAGATAGATTGTTGTTTGAAAGTGAACTAGAGTTTGAACTGGAAGACAGACAATTATCCATTGGTTTAGAATATGCGAACTTTTCTTATTTACTCACAAAATCAGTTACATTACGTTTAGGGAAAATGCTTTTACCTTTTGGTATTTTTGTAGATAGGATGCACCCTGCTTGGATAAATAAGTTTTCATCCAAACCTCTTGGTGTTGGTCATGGAGGAATATTACCAACTTCTGATATAGGAGTTGAGTTAAGCGGAGGAGCTTATCTGGGTAATTCAAAAATTAATTATTCAGCCTATGTAATTAATGGTCCACGCTTAAACGAAGGAGATGATGAACCCGAAGAAGCAGGTCAATTACACTTTGATAACTTTCCTGACAATAACAATAATAAAATGATCGGTGGTCGTTTAGGTTTTCTTCCTTTATCAAATTCTTCACTAGAATTGGGTTTTTCAGGTATGTATGGTAAAGTGGGTTCACGCGGAACTGAATATTCTGATATAGGTGCGTTTTTATATGCCATAGATTTAAGCTATGTACAAAGTCTAAGCTTTATGAGTAGTGTATTAAGTGTAAAAGCTCAATATAGTGGTGTTAATGTAGATCAAGCAAGTTATATTGACACAGAAGATACTTTAAACACAGGTGCTACCTATACTTTTAATAACACAAGTACTACATATTTTGTAGAAGGTGCTTTAAGACCGGCTCTTTTAAATAATAATTTTTTTAGAAATTTAGAATTTGCAGTACGATATTCAGAGTTAGACACTCCCGAAGGGTCCATGTGGGATTCTAAACTTAATCAATGGGAGTTAGGATTAAACTACTGGTTAGATTGGAGAACAGTTTTCAAATTTACTTATAGAATTACTCAAGGAGAAGCAGGTCATGACGAAGGAGGCGAAAGCCCTATAGGTAATGCCTTTTTATTCCATTGGGCTATTGGTTTTTAGTTAATTTATTTAATAACATTTAATGTAAATAAGATATGAAAAAATTAATTTTAGTTAATGGTTTAGCTGCTTTATTGGTTCTTTTGGCAATTACTTTTTTTAGTAACTGTGCAACCAGCAATGTAGCAATGAACAAAAGCGGAGCCCAATTGTGGGGCGAAAACTGTGTAAGATGCCATAATACACCATCTCCCGAAACATTTAGTGATGTGGAGTGGGATGTTGCAGTAATGCACATGAGAGTTAGGGCAAATTTAACAGATGAAGAAGCTAAAAAAATTACGGATTTTTTAAAAACAGCTAATTAGCAAATAAAAGAGGGTTAATAATAAGATGAGCATTTTGGTTAGTAAGTAGGTTAAGAAGCAGGTTTCCAAAAAAGAAACTTGCTTCTTTTTCAATTCACAAAAGAAAAATAAAATACCGGTATTTTTTCCAAAATAATGTAAGTATTTTCCAAAATTATATAACATCAACAAACACTTTATAATATATCTTTGTATTAACAAATTCATCATAATTTAATGATACAAAAAATCGGACATATCATTCTTTCATTTATAATGCTAACAGCAACTGTGGGTATTACAATGTCTAAGAATTATTGTGGAAATGAAGTTCAAAAACATTATTTTGCTGATGTAAATAAAAATACCGAGTGTATGACAATGAGTTCCATACACGAAAATTGTGAAAAAGACGCAAATTGTTGCCATACTGAAACTGAAAATATTCAATTGCATAGCGATTATTTGCAAGAAAATAAATTGGAAATAAACACAAACTTCTCTTTTAAATTGTTATATGCCGAAACTTATACATATCAAATCAGCAATAGCAATTTTTTAAATTATCAAATTTTTGTAGGCAACTCTATATTGCCCTATATACAAAAACCCTCATTAAGCAGTTTACAAGCTTTTCGCTGTTGATT
>JALWNR010000179.1 GCA_027083715.1 Bacteroidales bacterium | reverse complement strand
GTTTCTCCACTAAATGTTTGCAATACCATTGAAACATATAAATTATCGGTAAACGAATAGTCGATTGAAGGACCGAAATAATAGCCCTTAATCTTTGGATAATACATACCGGCAATATTAACATTGAGCAATGGTGTTAGCTGATAAGCAATTTGTCCGAACAGGTTGTATTCAGTAAATGAAAGGGTTTTAACCGATAATGGCTGATAATAGTATTGATAAAAACTCGTAATCCCATCGGCAGGAATATCGGTATAAAGAAATTCAAATTGAAAATTTAAGGTGTTTGGAAAAATGTAGCCCAGATAAACCGATGCAAGAAACTGCCCGCTGGTATCTTTCATATTATCAGTTGGGTATAAATAGCTGAATTCACCCTTGAAATCAAAATTTTTTATTGCTCCCGACCATCCACCACCCACTGCGAGTTCATTGGTTTCAAACCACCCTGCAAGAATCTGAAAATCATATTCCCATTTATTAAACCGCCAAAGCCCGGCAACTGTATATTTATTTTCATCTACTGCATCTATCCGGTTTTTAACCGTTTTAATATTTGCAGCTAGTTCAACAGAAGAGGCTGTTCCTGTATAATACTGCAAACGAATAGCATCGCTTCCGGGTTTTTCAGGATAATCAAAATCAAAAAACGAATATGCATTGAATAAATCATTTGGATTCCAGACAAAGGTTTTCCCCCAATTAATACGTTGCCGCCCCACCGAAGCACTGAAATTTCCGGTTTCATATTGTAAATAAAGGCGGTCAAAAGTCATGTTAAGGATTACAGACTGAGCATCTATAACATTCCAGCTCATAGGCATCCAGCCCTGATCAGCATCTACAAGCAAATCGCTGTACCTGGGAATAAATTTCACGCTTTCTCCTGTAAAAATGCGATTGCGCAAACCGGCTTTAAAAGTCCATTTATCATTTGGATACCAGATAAAATTTAAGCGGTTATGAATTAGATTGTCATTTATCCAATTGCTATCAACATCCTGAAACTGAAATATTTGCATATTGGTAATATATCCGTTCAATTCCCATTTTTTAAGTTCCTCCTGAGCGGTCAGTTCCACACTTACAATGATTAATAAAGGTAATATGATTGTTTTTAATGTACTCATTTTTACTGCAAAGTTTGATTTTTATTGCTATAATGTTGTAAAATCCGCCTGTGGACGGAGAAGTTTTAATAATTTAACAACATTATTTCACTTCATCCGAAACTACTTTACCATCTTCGATGGTAATAACTCTGCGTGCTTTTTTCACTACACGTGCATCATGAGTTGAAAAAATGAATGTGATATTTTCATCACGATTTAATTTTTCCATAATATCTAACAGATTCTCCGTAGATTTACTGTCCAGATTTGCTGTGGGTTCATCAGCCAGCACAAATTTTGGTTTACTTGCCAAAGCACGTGCAACAGCTACTCTTTGTTGCTGTCCGCCGGATAATTGTGAGGGACGACTGTTCAGACGATCGCCCAAACCAACAGAAGTGAGCAAATCTTTTGTGCGCTGTTCACGTTCCTGTTTTTTTCTTCCTTGCAAATGCATGATAAACTCCACATTCTCTTTGGCAGTGAGTACCGGAATCAGGTTATATGACTGAAAAACAAAACCAATGTTCCATAACCGAAAATCAATTATTTGCGAAGCATTTAAATTGCCAATATTAGTATTATTGATAATGATTTTCCCTTCCGTTGGACTGTCTAATCCGCCAATCATATTTAAAAGCGTAGTTTTTCCCGAACCTGATGGACCAACAATTGCAGCAAATTCACCTGATTCAAAAGATAAATCAATTCCGTTTACCGCATGAACTTCCACTTCTGTTTCGCGATAAGTTTTTTTTAAATTTTCAATTTGTATTATACTCATAATTTTATGTTTTATAATTTTTTATTCTCATATATTCCTTCATTCAATCATTATCTGTTGACCAGAAAGAATATATTAAGTAAATTTAAATTCTGATTTCTAAATTCACTCATTCCTAATCCATGCGTACTGCTTCTGCAGGCCTCATTTTTATAGCTCTTATAGTTGGAAAAATAGATGAAATTACGCCTGTAATTAATACCATAGCAATTACTTGTAAATAATCTGTAAAACTAAGCTGCGGATACATAACAGAACTATAACCAAGAGCCTCAAAACCCTGTGCCACACCTGAAATACCAATACCGACTCTTCCAAAATAAGTTGTAAATATTATCGAAATTAATATTCCCAGTATTCCGCCGGTAAGGGTAAGCATCGTTGTTTCTTGCATTATCATAATAAAAACTTTCCGTTTATTCATGCCAATTGCCATAATCATTCCCAATTCTTTGGTACGTTCCAAAATAACCATCAGCATAGTATTTACAATGGCAAAACCCAGAGCTAGTAATATTACAGTCATGAATATCAGCAACATAAATCCTGTTAAAGAAGTTGTAAGTTCTAAATACGGGTCAATTTTGTTCCAAGGTTCAATATAGTAAGAGGTAATTTTTTTTAGTTTATCAAGCACAATCGATGTCTTATGATAATCCTTTAACATAATAGCAATTTCATGCGAAGTATTTGCCGGCATATCCAATAAACGATCTAAATCTTTTTTTCTTACAAAAACATTTTGTTCATCAAACATAGCATTTTGTGTTTTGAAAATACCTTCTACTTTAAAACTTGCACCTGTTAAGTTACCATCGTAATCTTGAAAAGTTAGTACAATTTTTGATTTTACTTTGGCATTTAATTTATTTGCCAGTTTTTGGCTAATCAAAATCCGGTTTTTTTTACTCGATGTAAAATAAGTACTTATACTATCGGTTAGTTTTGTATAAATTTTGGTAACTTTCTTTTCTTTATCGGGTTCAATGCCATTAATCATTACTCCAAGTGCTTTTGATGCTGTTGAAGCCATACCAAATGCTTTTGTTCGTTCACAAACGGCTGCAACTTCGGGTACAGATTGTATTTGCCTGATTAAATTTGAACTGTTTTTTATAAAAAACCCTACTTCATTATTATCAATAAATCGTTCATCATGTATTTGAATATGCGAAACCGTATTTTCCAAAGCATTATCAATCATATCTACTACCATACCTTTCATAATACCCGATGCAGCCAAGCCACCAAAAAGACCAACAGTTATGGCAGCTATAACCACTGTACTACGCAGTTTATTCCGCCAGATATTTCGCCATGCCATTTGTAAGTTAAGAGTGTTCATATAGTTGAAAGTTTATAAAGTTGAAAGTTCGTAAAGTTTAATGTTCATGTAGTTGAAAGTTTGTAAAGTAAATTATCGCCTTAATGCTCTAATTACATTCAATTTTAAGATAGACCACAAAGGATATGCTGCTGCTACAATAGTGATTATTAAAACGGTAAGTGCCTGATTAATAACTATTTTAAAACTAATTATTGTTGGCAAAACCGGTTCCATACCAAACTTTTCGATTGATTTTGCCATTTCACCACTCATTTCAATAGGATAATAATGATAATAGACCACCAAAGGAATACTTAATGCAATACCGATAATAATACCCAATGCATTCATAATCAATGCTTCATATAGCGTAATAATTATCAGTTTTGTTTTTTGCATCCCTATGGCAATCATCATGGCAAATTCGCGTTTACGTTCTTCGGTCATCATCAGTACAGTTCCAAATATGCCAAATGCAATAATCATATATAAAATATTCAGCATCATTACTCCGCTAATACGGTCGCTTTGGATTTGTTGCAACATCTCAGGAGACATTTTTTGCCAGCTCATAGCCTTATACTGTGTTGTATCTAAACTTGAATTTAGCATATTGCAAATTTCTTGCGTTAAATCGGCATCTTTAAATTTTATAACCAAAGAAGTTGCTCCATTAGGATAGCTAAAATATTCTTGGGCTGTTTTTAGCGGCATAAATACTATTTGACGATCAATATTTGGAGCCGGCATTTTCACGATTCCTTTCACAGGAAAAACTCCTACAGCCGTGTTACCCCAATGCCCCTGCCCCATTAGTACCAGAGAATCTCCAACATCCAATTCAAGATACTGAGCCAATTTTGAACCAATTAATATACCTTGATCTAAATTGCCAAAATATTTTCCTTTTATAATTTTTTTTGATAAATCAATCAAAGAGTCTTCTTTTTCAGGCTCAATACCCATTACTAATGTGCCTTTTGTATTATTTCTATTGGATGCCAATGAAAAACTTTCGATTCGGATATTTACACCTTCAATATTGGGTATAGATACAATTTGATGAAGCAAACTATCTGAAACATCTATACCATTATCCAATGTTTTATCCTCCCAGTAGTCTTTCTGATGTACTTGAACATAGCCTGAAAATTTACCAATGGCATTTTCAATCATCAATTCATAACTTCCTTCCTGAAAGGAGCGGGTAAATGTAGCCAAAACTACAGCAAGAATTACTGAGCTAATGGTAATCAAACTTCGTTTTTTATTTCGCCAGATATTTCGCCAGGCTATTCGTAGATTCATAGAGTTAAATGTTTATAAAGTTAAAAGTTTATAGAGTTTTTATCAGACCTGATAAAAGTTTAGATATTTCTATAGATAAAATATTAAACCTATTTTGATCCATTTTTTCAAGTTCTTTTGCTAAATATAACATAGAGCGCACTTCTCCGCATGAGCCTTTTGCAATAAATAAAAATTGTTTAAATTCTTTATTAGATTTTCGTTCAAAGCCTACTGCTATATTATTCATAACAGAAACTACTGCTCACTCAATTTGATTTTTGTATCCAAAATCTTTGCTATCATAGAAAGTATTATAAATCAAGCTGGTCAATCCTTTTGCTTTCTGCCACGAAATAATATCTTCTTCTATTCTCATTTCCTTAACTTTAAACTTTATAAACTTTCAACGTTGAACTATTATCTGACTCGCTTCATATTTTGCTGCGAAAAGAAATTATCATCAATTTTAATATTAAAGGCAGCAGAGTTTATGATTACCACCGTTTTATGTCCTGGCTTATCAGCCGGAATAATTTCAACTTTAGAAGGTAATCGCCTATCGCCAAAATTTTTAATTTCTGAGGCAATTTCTGATTTAATAAGCTCATTATCTTCGTCATAATATTCGGTTTTCATTTGCCAATATTCTTTTTTGCTAATCCATTTAACCATCTTTCCCCAAGTTACGGCAGCATCTTCCTTTGGGATCATTTCAATTTTATAACAATCCAAACCCGAAATTTTTTCTTCTCCAATTATTTTATGATTATAATCCACTACAATTGAACTTTCTTTTAATATATCATCATTACTGTAATCTGAACCCATCCAGCCTTGACTCATCATTGAAGGCGGTAATTTAATCATACGGTTAATAGTTGGTACCCAATTCCACATTTCATTTTTACGTTTCAGAAATACCTGCCCTTTGTCTTTAGCCGGAGATAAAATATAGGTCATGGAATAGTCTCTTCCTTTCGACCATGATTTCATACTAATTGTTCTAGTCCACTTTGGACGTATAATACTCATAGTCATTTGCGATTTATTACTTTCACCGCGTTGTAAATTATCGGCTTTAATAACAATCTCTTTTGCCGGTATATTTTGAGCATAATTTACAACAGGCAATAAAATCAAGCCGGTAGTTATTAAAAATATTTTGTTCATATGTTTAGTATTTAAATTTTTTAATAATTAAATTTTGTACTTCTTCAAGCGGGAAATTTTCCGGATCAAGAATATAATTTAAGGATACTCCATCTAGAACTGCTCCGAGCAATCTTGCTTCGGCTAGCGGATTATCTGCGCCTTTTTTTTTGTAATAATTTACATACAGGTTCAGATACTGCTCCATAAACTCAGGTATTTTTTCTTCCAGAAATTTTATGGCAGCAGGCTGCATTACCAGTGATATATATAATTTCCAAAATTTATAATCACTTTTAAGCATATCGAAACTGATATTGATGATTTCTTCAAAATCCGCTTCATTAAAACTGTCAATGTTTTTGCTTTCAAAAAGTTCAACAAAATTATCCCAAACCTGATAAATAATTTGCTTTAACAAGTCCTCCTTACTTGAAAAATAATTGTATAATAAACCTTTTGAAATACCTGCTTTTTGAGCAATCATACTTACCGAAGCCCCCTGAAAAGTTTTTTCTGCAAAAACTTCCAGTGCAGTTTGCATAATAAGTGCCTTTTTTTCTTCTCTTATTTCTTTAAATTGTTCGGGTG
>JALWNR010000178.1 GCA_027083715.1 Bacteroidales bacterium | reverse complement strand
ATTTTAAATAATCTTTTAAAGCTTTTACATATCCTTCAAAAGCCTCCAAACCTTTTTCAGTAATTGCTACTTTTGTATTCGGATAATTATTTTTAAATGATTTTGTAATCTCAATATATCCGGCAGTTTCCAGTTTTTTCAGTTGAACGCTTATATTTCCGGCAGTAGCTCCCGTTTCTTCTTTGATTTCAGTAAAATCCATGTTCGAATTTTTTACCAGCAACGACATTACAGCAAGGCGCAACTGCGAATGCAATATGGGATTTAATTCCTTAAACATTTTTTTTCAGATATTTGTTGCGTAAAATATACCCGGGAATAATATTGCTGAAAACTACTGCCAAAATAATCAGTAAATCCCAGTAGCCATAATCAATGTGCAAACTTGCAAATGCGACAATATTTCCGGCTATCCCACCCAATATTAAAGGCTTAAAACGATAAATTGCACCCGAAACTATGGTGCCAAAAGCAATAAAACTCAAAATTACAAATAACATTACATTAGCAAAATCGGCATACAATAAAAAGGCTGCTATAAAAATGTTTAGAGTGATTACAAGCCAGGTGGCAAACAAAACCCTACCACCGACAGACAGTTTTGCCGTTTTCTCCTTTTTATTTTTTCGGGAATAGTAATAACCCGTGTAAACGCTTCCGATAACCATTAAAAACCAAACTAAATAACTGTATTGGTAATTTATTTGTATTAAAACAAATTGTGCAATAGCCACTGCTATGATTAGCCAGCCCCAGAACAAATATATAAAACCACTTTCAGCAAAACGCAGCTTTTCTGTTTCAATAATGTCTTCAATGATCTTAAGACTTTCTTCTGGTTTTAATGTTGATGTTTCCATAATTATTGAATTTTAAATTTATTGTAAATATAAAGTAGTTTAATTCATAAACCAAATTTTTTAAATAAAAAAAATCTATTTTTACACCAATTTATAATTTTTAATGATATTTAATGGAAGATATTACGCCAAACAAGGAACAATTAATACAACTTTTAACAACTGAAATGCCATTTGGGAAATATAAAGGCAGAAAACTGATTGATTTGCCGGAGCCATACCTAGTATGGTTTCGTCAAAAGGGTTTCCCGAAGGGAAAGTTAGGAGAATTGCTGTATCTATGCTATGAAATTAAACTGAATGGTTTGGAAGGAATGGTGAAAAATATTCCGTTAAAATAAATTTTCACGGCTGCCGAACCGGTTAAAAGCAGGATAATCGGATAGTTAGTTAATTAACTTCAAACTTTATCTTAAATATTTGCAACTAAAAATTAAATTTCTTTTGCATTTTTACATGATTCTGTTTCAATCCGCATGCGCCTCCGCTACACGACGAACAGTAACTTTTATTTTTAGACGGAATAAAAAACAACACCATTTTATACAAGGTATAAATTGCCGTTGCCGATACGATGATGTAAGTTATTATTTCTTGTGTTAATGCATCCATGTTTCTATTATTTAATAATACAATGAGTGAATATACTAATTCACCAATACACTAATTTCTGATTAACTAATTATCCAAGTTCCAATCTGAAACGTTAAAAACGAAACAATCCATGCCAAAGCCGTAGTATATCCTACCAGAAAAGCTGCCCATTTCCAATGTCCGGTTTCTTTTTTTACGGCTGCAACTACTGCAATGCATGGGAAATAAATCAAAATAAACAGTAAAAACGATATCGAAACCAAAGGTGTAAAAATCAATTCGCCTTTTTTATCACCCGATGTAAACCGTTCGTTGCGTAATTTATTTTTCAGTGTTTCAGAGTTTTCATCAGCTTCTTTATCAGCATGGTACAAAACGCCCATAGTACTTACTACCACCTCTTTGGCAGCAATTCCCGTGAGTACGCTCACACTCATTTTCCAATCAAAGCCCAAAGGTGCCATTACCGGCTTAATAAAACGCCCGATTTTTCCGATGTATGAATTACTGTGCCTGTCGCTTTCTTTATCAAGTGTCAGATTTTCCAGTTGTTGATTCAGTTCGTTTAATTTTGTTTTGGCTTCTTGCGTGTTTTTTATCTGATTGATTTCCTGTTGTACCGCAGCTATTTTTTGCTCATATTCTTTGGTTTTATCCGTAGTTTGCGGGAAATAACCCAAAGCCCAAATCAGTATGGAAGCCAGCAAAATAACACCTCCCATCTTTTTCAGGTACTGCTCGCCTTTGTGCCACATGTGTATGGTTGTGGTGCGCAGCGTAGGTTTGCGATAAGGTGGTAATTCCATCACAAAAGGTGCTTCTTTCGATTTAAACAATACTTTTTTGAAAATGATGCCGAAAATTGCCGCCAAAGCAATACCGGTCATATACAAACCAAACAATATCCAACCTGCTTTATCGGGAAAAATGGCTGCAATCACAATCAGATAAACCGGCAGGCGCGCACTGCACGACATAAACGGATTAATCAAAATCGTTAAAATACGGTCGTTGCGGTTTTCCAATGTGCGAGTAGCCATAATGGCAGGCACATTACAGCCAAAGCCCATAATCAGCGGAATAAAAGATTTGCCGTGCAAGCCTACTTTGTGCATGATTTTATCCATAATGAACGCTACACGCGCCATATAGCCTGTATCTTCCATCAAAGAAATAAAGAAAAATAAAATCAGAATATTTGGCAAAAATACAATCACACTGCCCACACCACCGATAATACCATCAACCAATAAATCTTTGAGCATACCGTCGGGCATAGAATTGCTGACCAAATTGCTCAACCAATGCACGCCTGTATCAATCCAATCCATAGGATATTGCCCAATGCTGAACGTTGCCTGAAACATCAGCCACATAAAAAATAAAAATACCGGATAGCCGAAATATTTATGTGTAATGATATTATCAATCAATTTTGTTTTGCGGCGGCGGTCAATTTTGCCTTCGCGATAGGTTTCTTTCAATGCTCCGTGGATAAAGCCGTAACGGGCATCGGTTAATAAAGTTTCGGGGTCTTCGCCCAAATGTTGTTTTAGTTTAGTACTTTGCTTTTTGTAGATTTCAAAAATCTCCTTGCCATTGGCAAATTTTTCAATCAGCAAGTGCGCATCTTTATCGTTTTCGAGCAATTTGATTGCCAAAAAGCGTGAGGATATTTTGTTCAGAAAATCTTTATTGGCATCAATACGAATGGCATCCTGCAAAATACGAACTGATTTTTCCAGCCCCTTACCGTAATTGATGTGAATGTGCCGCACTACAGGCGATTTATCTTCATAAACCTCAATGACTTTATCAAACAGCTCTTTAATACCTTTGCCTTTTGAACCAATAGTTGGAACAAAGGGTATTCCAATCATTTTGCCAAGTGCATCATAATTAAATTCAGCCTTTTTCTTCTCTAGCTCATCGTACATATTCAGGGCACAAACCACTTTTACGTCCATATCAATCAGCTGGGTGGTCAGGTACAAATTACGTTCCAGGTTGGATGCATCAATTACATTGACAATGATATCGGGTGTTTCATCTATGATGAAATTGCGCACATAGAGTTCTTCCGGCGAATAGGCGGATAAAGAATAGGTGCCGGGCAAATCGGTAAGATTAAATGTATATCCGTTTTGCGAAAATTTTGCCTGCTTTAAATCAACGGTAACACCGCTGTAATTACCCACATGCTCCTTGGAACCCGATGCAAAATTAAAAAGGGTGGTTTTTCCGCAATTGGGATTACCCACAAAAGCCACATTAATAGTTTTGCTTTTTTCATGTGCTTTTTGGCGTAAAATATCTTCGGTAATGGTGCCTTCAAAAGTGCCGTTTCCGTTTAATTTTACCGATTTTTCGTCCAAAACTTCCACTAAAGCAGCTTCGCTGCGGCGCAAAGACACCTCATAATCCATAATATTGTACTCAATAGGGTCTTTTAAAGGAGCATTTTTAATTACTTTGATTTTTTTGCCCTTAACAAAGCCCATTTCGGTAATTCGCTTGCGAAAAGCACCTCTGCCTTTCACTTTTACGATTACCCCTTCCTTACCTGTTTGAAGTTCTGATAAATTCATAATAGAAATTGCCTAATCTACGCCTACAAAAGTAACGGATGATGAGTGAGTGGGCAATCCCTATTTGTTGGTATTTTAATTTTCTTATTCCCTTAAAATTTACAGTAAAAGATTTTTACAGATTTAAAGTATTTGTTTAGCTTCAATGTTTTATTTTATACTTTTGGTATAAATTTAGTTACCTCATTAATTGTTAATACCAAAACTATGGGACATAATTTTCAAATTTTACAAGATTATTTTGAAGAAGAGCTTATTAAAGAGATAAAAGCTTGCGATGTAATTGAAGTAGAAGAGGGGCAGAGGCTTACGAATTTTGGAGACGATATTGAAGCAATTCCTATTGTTTTAGAGGGGGTAATAAAAGTATTTCGGTTTGATAAACATGGAGAAGAAATTCCTATTTACGATATAAATCAGGGGCAGAGTTGTATTATTTCTATTGACAGCACTTATACCAATAGTAAATTTCCGGCAATAGGGGTGTCAAAAACTTATGTTAAAGTAGCAATTGTTCCTAAAGAAAAATCGCATCAATGGTTTGATAAATATGAAAGTTGGCGAAATTTTGTTTTACAATTATATGGTAAAAGGTTGAAAGAATTAGTGAGCACTTTGGATTTTACAGCAGAGCAAAGAGATAAAATTATGCAGCAAAACCAACGAATTACTCAGAGTATTGAGTATGCCCGAAGGATTCAGGAAGCTGTTTTGCCCTCCTCTCATTTATTGTTTGAGGCTGGTTTGGAACATTTTATTTTTTATAAGCCGCGCGATATTGTGAGTGGTGATTTTTACTGGGTATATAAAAATGATACTCAGGTAATTATAGCTGCTGCTGATGCTACCGGACATGGGGTGCCCGGTGCGTTTATGAGTATGCTTGGAATTGCTTTTTTAAATGAGTTGAAAGAACTTGCTTCCGAAAAAAATCTACATCCAAACCTTATTCTTGAAAAATTACGCAATAAAGTAAAATCTTCATTAAAACAAACCGGTGTAGAAAAAGAAGCCAAAGACGGTATTGATATTGCATTATGTGTATATGATTTAAATACCGGACATTTGCAATATTCAGGTGCTCATAATCCATTGTACATAATTCGTGCTGAAACAGGTGAGTTAGTCGAAATTAAAGCCGATAGACAACCTATTGGAATACACCGGAAAGAAAAACCCTTTACCAATCATCAAATTAAAATTGATAAAGGGGATATTTTCTATCTTTTTTCTGATGGATTTGTAGATCAATTTGGCGGAAGCAGAGGACGTAAGCTTAAAAATAAAAATTTTAAAGAATTATTAAAATTAATACATGACAAAGAGCTGTCTGAACAAAAGGAAATTCTGGAATTAACTTTTGAACAGTGGAAAGGCGACCGTGAGCAAGTAGATGATATTTTAATTATTGGTGTTAGGGTTTAATCATAAGTACTTCCTCAATAGCGGTAATCAATTCATCGGTATTTTCTTTTGTAAAGCATAAAGGCGGTTTAATTTTTAGTACATTTTCTTTGGGACCATCAGTCCCAATTAAAATGCCTTTTTCTTTCAATTGATTTACAATTTGCGAAGCTAGTTCGGTATTTTCTTCTTTTGTTTGCTTATTTTTCACAAAATCAATGCCTAAGGCTAAGCCCGAGCCGCGAATATCGCCAATTACCGGATACTGTTTTTGTAGTTCTTTAAATTTATCTACCATGTAATTTCCAACATTTAAAGCATTTTGCATTAATTGTTCTTCTTCAATTACTTTTAATACTTCAATACCTATGGCGCAAGATACCGGATTACCGCCAAACGAGCTGAAAAATTCCATACCGTTGGCAAAGGAATCGGCAATTTCCTCCGTACATACTACGGCTGCCATAGGATGTCCGTTCCCAATCGGTTTGCCCAGCACCACCACATCGGGTACTACCGTTGATGCTTCATAAGCCCAAAAATGCGTACCTAATCTGCCAAAACCGGTTTGTACTTCGTCCGAAATGCAAATTCCGCCTTGCGAACGGATAAATTGATAAACTTCTTGTAAATATCCTTGTGGCATAGCAACTTGTCCGGCTGCACTGATAAGCGGCTCTGCAATAAATGCAGCTATGTTGTTTTTGTGTTTTTCTGCTTGCCGGATAAAATCCAAAGCATAGTTTTTGCCTGCTGTTTTTTCATCGGTATATTTTCCTCTGTAAGTATCCGGTGCTTCGGCAATAATTATATTATCAGGGTTTCCACTGCCGCCTTT
>JALWNR010000177.1 GCA_027083715.1 Bacteroidales bacterium | reverse complement strand
ATATTTATCACATAATCAATAATTTAATATCAGATTTAAGAATATTTGTTAAATTAAGTTAAAAAAAATTAAAATATACAAATAAAAGTGGAACATTTTGATGTAGTAGTTATTGGTAGCGGACCCGCCGGATATACAGCTGCCGTTAGGGCCTTAGATTTTTCTAAAAATGTATGTATTATTGAGGCAAAAGAGCTTGGAGGTGCAGGCGTAATGAATGGAGCTTTAAGCTCAAAAACACTTTGGGAACTATCGCACGATTATTCTGTGGCAGCATCTATTGACCGCGGTTTTCGGGCTTCGGGCTTAATTGTTGATTTTCAAAAAGTAAGAAAAAGTACGATTGCCGCTGCGAAAACGAAACAATTGCAAATGCTTTCGCAAATTGAAACATTTTCAAGGCAAAAAAATGAAAATGGCAGCCTAAGCCTAAAACATGGACATGCCCGGTTTTTAAATAATCGGGAAATTGAGGTTTTAAAAAATACCGGTGAAAAAGAATTACTGTCGGCAGATTATTTTGTTATTGCTACCGGCTCAAAACCACGCGAATATCCCGGAATTAAAGTAGATCAGGAACGAGTTTTTGATTCGGATGGAATTTTAAATATGAAAAAATTTCCTGAACGCTTAATTATTATAGGTTCCGGAATTATTGGGACAGAGTTTGCCACCATATTTTCAAATTTTAAACAAACCGAGGTACATCTTTTAGACCGTGCTCATAGAGTTATTCCTTTTGAAGATGATGATGTAAGTGATTTTGTATCTAAAAACTTGGAAAATAACGGAGTAATTATTCATCATACTGCTAATTTGCGCACTATAAAAAAACATAAAGACTATCTTGAAGTGGTTTTAGATTATGCCGATGGTCATAGTAAAGTTTTGGAAGTAGATGCAGCGTTGATTTCAATCGGTAGAGTTCCTAATACAAAGAATCTTGGTTTGGAAAATATTGGAATTACACTCAACGAAAGAGGGTTTTTAGAGATAGAAGATAACTGTTTGTTAAAAAACAGTAGTGGAGTAAATAATATATACGCAGCAGGTGATGTTACGGGCTATGCACAATTGGTTAGTGTAGCTGAGCTTCAAGGCAGGTATGCATCAAAAGCAATGATTAATAAAAACCGGTACCCTTTGGATTATTCCAATATGTCCACACTGATGTTTTTTAAGCCAGAAGTTGCAGCAGTGGGAATGAACGAAAAACAGGCACAAAAAGCCGGTATAGCTTATAAAGCAGCCTATTACTCAAATGAGCTTGTAAGTAGAGCTATTGCTATGAGAAATACCAAAGGTTTTGTAAAAATCATTGTTAGCGATGATAAAGAAGAAAAAATACTGGGTATGCGTGCTGCCGGACCACAAGCATCAGCATTTATAGTTTCAATTGCACATTTAATTAATCAAGGAAACAGTTTGAATGACGTAATGCGGGTGGTTCATCCTCATCCAAGTATTACAGAGGGTATTCAAGAGTGTTTACGTATTTTACAAAACAAATCGGTTTTTAAGGCTAAGTCATTTCCTGAGTTGATTCGAGTTTGGAACTGGAAACCTTAGGTTTATCACCTAATTTTGAGGGTAATGTAAATTTAAAAACAGAACCTTTCCCTACAATACTTTCAATATTAAATTCTCCATTATTGCGCTTGATAAACTGAACGCAAATAGAAAGCCCTAAACCGGAACCTTTTTCACGCTCGGTACCGGGAGTGGTGAATAAATTATATTCATCCAACAATAAAGGAATAATATCATTTTTTATCCCCACTCCGGTATCTTTAACGGATATTTCAACTCTATTGTTTGCAATTTTTTTCCCGTAAATTATTACTTCTCCGTTTACAGGAGTAAATTTAACAGCATTAGCTATCAGGTTTCTGATGACAATACTAATCATTTCGGGATCGGCATATACACTCAATTTCTCATCAAGCTTTGCATTCAGTTTAATATTTTTCCCTTCGGCAGCATTTTGTAAAACGTCAATATTTTCATGAACTAAATCATTAATAATAAACTCTTTTTGCAAAGGGTCATTGTCTTTTAACCAATTGGCACCCCAATTCAGTAAATTCTCGGAAAGGAAACTAATGGAAACAATACTTTTTAGAATCATTCCCATAATTTTAGAAAGCTCATCATTTTCTTGAACATAGTCTTTTTCAATAAGAAACTCTAAAATTGATTTTATCGAGCCCAACGGACTTCTTAAGTCATGACCAATAATTGAAAACACTTTTGTTTGCACTGCAGTAAGTTTTTCCAGCTCTGATAAGATTTTTTGTTGCTCTGTAATATCATCTTTAACCGCAATAAAATGTGTAATTTGTCCGTTTTCGTCTTTAACTGATGATATTGCAGCATGTTCAGTAAACAATTTTCCGTCTTTACGAAGATTTTCAAATTCGCCACGCCACTCCTTTCCTGTAAGTATGGTCTCCCATAGCTCTTTGTAAAAAATTTCGGATTTTTTGCCTGAACTTAAAATTCGCGGATTTTTTCCTTTTACCTCTTCCAATGTATATCCGGTTGTTTTAACAAATTTAGGATTTACGTATTCAATATTACCATCAGCATCAGTAATAACAATTGTACTGGAACTTTGTTCGATGGCTTTTTTTAGGATAATAATATTATTTAAGGTTTCAGTAAGTTCTTGTTTTTGTTTTATCAAAACATTTCGTTGTTTTAATATTTGTCCTTGTTTTTTTTCAACAAGCTCTTTTGATTTTTTCAGGTCTTTATTTATTCTTGACTTTTGCCTTATTTGATAAAAAAGTATTAATGCAAAAAGTATAAAAAACAAACTTACTGCAATAAAAACATTCCGAATCAAAATTTCACGGTGTATTTCGGCTGCTTGTTTAATTTCCTCTTCTTTACGTTCAAATTCATAAATAAGACTTAATTTCTCCAGTTTTTCCATACTTGCAAAATCTGCAACTTTTTTTGCAAAATCAGCATTAAACATATTTTTATACAATTGTTCATACTTCTCTTTTGCTAAATAAGCTTCTTTAAACCGGTTCGTTTTAAAATAAGCGTCTGCTATTTTTTGGTTAGCCTCAGCAAGCAAACCGTTTCGATGTAATTTTTCAGCCCGGCTAATTGCTTCTTTGAAATGTATAATAGCCGTTTCGTAATCTTCATGTAAAGCATAATACTGTCCAAAATTTAAGGCGTTTCTGGCTAAAACAACTTTTGCATTATACTGTTTTGCCAATTGTTTGGCATTATTTAAAAAGCTTTTTGCTTTATTGTGCTCATTTTTTTTCAGATAGCACATACCTAAAAAATTATATAACGCAGGTAATTGTTTTGTAATCTTATTTTTATCGTAAATAGACATGGCTTTCAGGCTATATTCAATTGCCTTATCAAATTCTTCTTTTTTTGAAAAAAGACCGGCTAAACGGAAATAAGTATGTGCTACATATTTCTCCAAGTTTAATTTTTTCCGAATTTCTAATGCATCTTTGAGGTATTTTTCGGCATAGTTATAATCGCCTGTTTCACTAAACATCAAACCCAGGTTTACATAGGTAAACGCTTTCATTTCCTGTTTTGATGAATCGGGTATCGCATTTAACGCTTTGGTGAAATATTCAAAAGCCAAATCATATTTACCTAATTTTTTATAAACCCTACCCATAAAATTATGAACATTAATTATCCCAATCGTATCATTAATTTTTTGTCTGATTTTTAAAGATTTATTAAAACACAGCAAGGCATTGTCATAACTAAACATATTTTCAAAAGAAATACCTATCCTGCTGTAAAAAACTCCTTCAAGCCCGGGATATTTGTTTTTGTTTAAGGCTTTTACTGCATTTTGATAGTTTTTTAATGATTCAGAATAATTGCCATCAAGAGCATATAATCTAGCTAAATAATAATAAGCCAACATTATTTCAAGGCTGTCATTTCGTAAAATTGCCATTGTTAATTCATCGCCAATTTCAGTAAATAAATTATTTTGCGATAAATCTGTATTAAGTGTTTGTTTATCAATAAACCGAACAATTTCAGGCGCATTTATTACTGAATCAGGCAATAATAGCCACTCATATTTATTTTGAGAAAAAGATAAAACTTCTGCACATATAATAAATAAAAATAATATTTTAATTTTGTTAATCATACTTTATTTTACGATAACCATATCAAATAATAAGGTAAATGTAGTTCCCGGATTTTCACCCTTGGCTTCTTCTAATGTTAAACTTCTCACAGTAATTGTGCCATTCATTATTTTTACCAGTCCTTTAACTAATGACAAACCTAGTCCTGTACCCGAATACAGTTTGTTAATATCTTTATTGGTTTTTCTGAACTGCTCAAAAACTGCTTTAATATTGGTGCTTGAAATTCCTTTGCCACTATCTTTTACAGTAATTTCAAGCTGTCCGTCTTTGTTTTCTTTATATCCAAAATCGATAAAACCTGTATCTGTATATTTAACGGCATTATCCAACAAGTGGTATATTACCTGCCACAGTCTGTTGTAATCCATAAATACAATTAAATCATCATTTTCAGGAATACTGACTTTTAAGGATACAAAAAATTTATTTTGTTCCTTAATTTTTTTTATAAAAACATCGTATAAGCCATTAAATATTTTCTTTAAACGAAATTTAACTTTTTTTAATTCAAGCTCATTAGTTTGGATTTTTGAAAGATCAATAATACTCTCTATTAAATTCAATAAATTTTCAGCATTTTTAAAAATTATATTTTTATAATAAGTATTTCGATGATCGGCAGGATCTATATTTAAAAGTAGTCCGGCAAATCCGGCTATTGCATTCATTGGTGTACGAATTTCATGCGATACATTACGCAAAAAGGCTGTTTTAATTTCATCGGCTTCTTTTGCTTTAACAACAGTTTTTTGCAGTTCAATGGTTCGTTTTGAAATAATATCTTCTAAATTGTTTTTATGATAAATAAGTTGTTTATGTTGTTCTTCAATAATTTTATTTTTTGATTCAAGTAGGTGATGTACTTGTTGAAGTATTTCGTTTTGTTTTCTTATTCTTTTATTTTTTTCTATGATATCCTTATATTGTTTTTTTAATCGATCGTTTTTTTCTTGTATTTGCCTTGATTGTTCGGCAGCCAAAAGTTCAAGCCTTTTGCTTTCCTCTTTCATTAATTTTTCTTTTTCGTTTAGTGCTTTTTGTTCATTAATGGCAGCTAAACGCATTTGCTCTTTCAAAAAATTTATCTTGTAACCTATTGATAATGAAAGCAATGTTAATTCAAAAACAGAACCAATCAACATTCCGTTTGAAGTTAACAGGGTTGTAGGGAAGATATCTAATCCTTGCAATACTTGTATGGATGTACCTATAAAATAAAACATCCAAGCTGATAAAAAAATACCGGCAGGCTTATATCCGTCTTTGAGAATTATTATTGAAACAAATATGGTAAACAGAATAATTAAAAAGCCAAATATATTTAACAACTGAACAGCAAACAGGTGATAGCCAAATAAATCAATAAGCCCAACAATCACTAAAAGACTGATTGATATTAGCATTCCCTTATGTAAAGGCTCTGAATGATGTTTTGTATCTAAAAATTTAATCGTGAATAAACAGGAAAATATAAACCCGAAGCTCATTATTGTAATAAAATAATGGTTTATCCAGAGCTGATTGGTCCAGATAAATTTATTCCCTATACCTGATAGGTAAAGAAAATTAATAAATGTTGCCGAAAGATGCAGTAAATAGTAAAAATATATTTTATCGGAAGAACTAAAAAAAAGGAATAAATTATAAATAAAAATCATTAACAAAATTCCTGCATAAATACCGTTTATTGTAAAACTTTGCCTTTTGCTGATAATATTTTCTTTTGTTAATAGTGTTAAATTAACAAATAAGCGAGTATTGGTTTTTATTTTCAGGTAATAGGCTGTAGCATCAGGCGATAAATGAAACAAAAATTCACCGCCTTGCTCTCCCGGCGGAACTCTATGCATAGTTCCTCGCAAAACACTGTCAATATGCCCATCTTTATAAATGGTGTATAATACCACAGTATTTAAAATTCGCGGACGAACATCCAAGTATAAGTCTTCCGCTGTTGTTTTTTTTACTTTTATTTTACACCATATTACCGATTTGGTAAATGCAAATGAAGGTATTTCCGTTTTAGCAGGCTCAAATTTTTTTGAAATATCAGGTGATAAAATTTTTTGAATATCGTATGAACCCGCCTTATCTTCCAATAGAAATATTTCCGGACGACTCAAACTTGCATACTGGGCATTAATTCCCA
>JALWNR010000176.1 GCA_027083715.1 Bacteroidales bacterium | reverse complement strand
AAATCGGGATACTCTTACAAAATATTTAAGCGGTTTCGTATAAATAATTTTAGAAAAAATCATTCTATAAAAAAACTCCGGTATGTAAAAAGTGCCGGAGTTTTTTTACTGAAAAAATCTATTTATTAAAATAAAAATCATTCCAAATTGATGAATTGTCCCAAGGGACTTGTTTTCCCTGTGATATTTTATAAACATTTCGGCGCACTTCTTTAAATACATTCTCTATTGTTAAGCCCTTTTTGTCTAATGCCTTAAGTAGCTCTTGCGTGTATAAACCATTATTTCCGCTTCCATCTGCCGCTACCGAACCCGGTGCTGTTGCATAAGCAATAAAAGTTCCGAAAGGCGCATTGGTTGATGCCAAACCATTACTACCACTTGAACGGAAACTACGAGCAAAAGGATTATTACGACAGGCATCTAAAACTATAATATTCAAAGCATTACCAGCATAATCCATCTCTCCTAAAATACGTTTCAAATTAACCGATTCCAGTTCAACATCTTGCTCTTTTTCAATTCGGGCATCAACCGGCACTAAGTAATTTTCACCGTTCATTTGTATTCCGTGTCCGGCATAAAAAAACATACCCACACCTTTACTTTTTGCCAATTTTTCGCCAAAATCTCTAAATGCTTTTTTCATTTCATTTTGTGTGCTATTTGTAATAAGCATAACTTCAAAACCCAATGCTTTTAATTTATTGGCAATGGCATTAGCATCATTTACAGGGTTTCGCAAAGGAGAAATACTGTAATCGCTGTTTCCCATAATTAGCGCAATACGCGACTGCTTTTCACCCGAACTACTCTCATAAATAATTGTTCTTATTTCTGAAGTGGTTTTTCCGTACTGGTTTTCTACAACTACTTTTAATTTATTCTCTCCTTTTTGAAGTTGAATTGTTCGCTCAATAGTATAATCACAAGATGAGCTGACAACATTATACCCTCTACTTTGCTCATCTAATTGTGCTACATTATTTACATATATTTGAGTGTTTTTTATAGGACTATCCGATTCGATACAAAGTTTTACTTTGTAATTATCTACTACTGATGATGAATTATAATACTCCGGAGATAACCAATTCACACTAGGTTTTGT
This sequence comes from Bacteroidales bacterium, assembly GCA_027083715.1. Lineage (GTDB taxonomy): Bacteria > Bacteroidota > Bacteroidia > Bacteroidales > NBLH01 > NBLH01. The sequence goes on along the minus strand of JALWNR010000176.1, from coordinate 5,198 downwards.
GCCCATTTCTTCAACAGGTCCAACATATTCATTATTTTTCCAGATACCTGTTTTTGATGTTCCGTTAGCATAATACATAGTACCAATACCATTGTAATCATCCTCTTGCCATTCTCCAACATACTTATCACCACTGTACCAAATATAAGTACCCTGCCCATTTCGCTTATTGTCTTTATAATTCCCCATGTACTTATCACTGTTTTCAAAATAGTAAGTTCCTTGCCCATTAAACATTCCTCCACTAAAATTACCTACATATTTTGCACCATTTTCAAAAGTATAAGTACCATATCCGTCTTGACAGTTACCCGAAATACATCCATAATTATTTTTAGATTTACCAACATATTTATCATTTTCCCATATCCCTGCTTCAACACGTCCATTAGGATAATACATGGTTCCTTCACCGTGGAAAAGTCCATTTTCAAACGAACCTACATATTTTTTACCGTCTTTATACACAAAAGTACCTTGTCCGGTCATTTCCCCCATTACATAATTACCGTTGTAATAATCATATTGCGATGTTGATTCATAAGTATATGTTCCGGTACCGTGCATAACATCGTCTTTCCACTCACCTGAATATTTGGCTCCATCTTCCCAAATATTAGTACCTTGTCCGTTACGTTTTCCCTTGTCCCAAAAGCCTTCATATTTTTCACCACTGCTGAATACATAAATTCCGTATCCACTTTCGCAGTTTCCACTTATACAGCCAGTTGTAGCATTACTTATGTTACTGGCACCTACAAATTTATCTTGTGCCCACTTACCTGATTCAATACTTCCATCGGTATAATACATAGTACCTTGTCCGTCGAACATATTGTCTTTAAAATCTCCTACATATTTTTGTCCGCTTTTGTAAAGTAAAGTACCATAACCGTTTACCTTATCATTTGACCATTGTCCGGAGAATTTATCAAATTTAGAATCGGCATTAAAAGTAAGCACACCATAACCACTTCTTAAATCATCAATCCATTCGCCTTCATATACAAAGCCTGACACAAAATAATTTGTTCCTTGCCCGTTTCTACGACTATATTTCCAATTCCCTTCATATTTCTCACCCGACTCCCAAATATAAACACCATATCCATTATCACAATCGCCTGATATACAACCTGTATAAATATCATCAGCCCCCTTAAACGTGCCGTTAGTCCATTTTCCTTTTTCAATAGTACCGTTAGCATAAAAATAAGTTCCGTTACCATTCATTTTCCCATTTAACCACTCACCCACATATTTATCACCAGTAGCCCAGTAATAGGTTCCTTGTCCTGTCATATTGCCTTTACTATACTGTCCGATATATTTTGAGCCGTCATTGTAAAAATAAGTACCAAAACCGTCACGTAATCCGTTTTTCCAATCACCGGTATATTTATCACCTGCCCATTTGGTTTCATCTCCCCAAATATATGTACCGTAGCCATCTTCACAATTACCTGAAATACAATTTGATGAATACAAGGTTCCTTGATAAACATCTTTATCAAATTTTCCCGCTTGCACACTACCATCAGTCTTATAAAGTACTCCATGCCCATGAAAATAACCATTATCAAAATCACCAATATATGTAGTTCCATCACGATAAACAAAGGTTCCTTTTCCCTGCATTTTATCCATTACCCAAAAACCTACATATTTGTCATATTCAGACTCCGGCTTATAATAATAAGTACCGTAACCATCTTTTTTATCATCTTTCCAATCTCCTTCATAAATAGAACCGTTTACATAGTAATTGGTTCCTTTACCATTACGCTTCATATTTTCCCAATAACCGGTATATTTTTCACCGCTTTGAAAAACCCATGTACCATAACCATTATCGCAATCACCTGATACACAACCTGTTTTTTGTGCAAATATTTGATAAGAAAATAAAGAAAATAGGAGAATGAGTAAGAATTGTTTTTTCATAGCTCTTTTTATTAATTAGTTAATAGTATTAAACTTAGAATTTCAGAACACCGCACAACATGCTGATTATCACGAAATTACATAAACTTATTTATAAAACATCATACAGGGTCTCCGTCGTTTGGTAAATAGTCATTGGTCATTATCTCAATATTCTATTACCAATGACTAATCACCGATGATAACTAAATGTTTGTTTAACGAACTTGCCATAAATATGACAATGCCGTTTACGATATTCAGCTTATCTGATTTTTTGATTTCGACTACTCAAAATTTCGCGAGAAATAGGATTAAAAGATAATAAATTTTAACGAAATATACTTAAAGATATTGATTTATAGAGCATATTATTTGATAAATGAACAAATAAAAACGAAAATTTAAATAAATAAATCTAATTCTCCATTTTTATCAAACTCTTTTACAAGGCTATAACGCCCCATATCGTACCATTTCGAATAATTATGCACATAAGAACGTATGGAATGTATTTTAGCTAACTGTAAATAAGTATCGATAATTGAAAAAGCGCCTCTTTTTTCTATGATGTAATTAAAAATATCCGTGCTTATCACATGTATTCCGCTAAATGCAAAAGCGGATAAACTACCAAACGGCTCTCTGGCAGCTTTAATTTCACTTGTTTGTACATTTCTCCATTGGCATAAATTTCCTTCTGAGTCAAACAAAAGCTGCCGTGAAGTTGGGCGCTCCTTAACAGCCAAAGTAGCTATTGCTTCAGAGTTTATGTGCACACGAAACAAATCAGCTAAATCAATATCAGAAAGAATATCCACATTATACACCAAAAAAGCTTTTTCGTCTGCAAAAAAATCTTTTGCTTTCAAAATTCCACCGCCTGTATCAAGCAATTCATCACGCTCATCCGAAATTTCAATATTTATCCCAAAATCATTATTATTAACAAAGTTAATAATTTGCTCTGCAAAATGATGTACATTGATGATTATATCATTAAAACCATCTTTTTCCAGCTTATTAATACATATTTCCAATAAGGTTTTTCCTTGAATTTCAACCAGGGCTTTTGGCTTGTGATTAGTTAAAGGTTGTAAACGCGTACCTTTTCCGGCAGCCAATATGATTGCTCTCATTAGCGATAAAGAATTTTGAATGTTGGTCTATAAAATCAGTTTTTGTAATATATTAGATTTAGTTCATTTTTTAGGAAATTAGCAGTTCTCAATCCATAAATTATTGCTATCCGGTAGTTTCTTTACAACAACCCATTTAACGAATAAAAAAGAAACTCTTCAGATAGATTGCTTCGACTAAGACACTAATTCAACTCTAAGCCCAGTTCTCTGTGCTTTAAAACAATAGCTACATCATATTTATTTTTAAGATGTTTTGCCAGTTGTTCTGCTGAATATACTGAACGATGTTGTCCTCCTGTACAGCCATAACTTACCATTAAATTAGTAAAACGCCTTTGCAAATATTTCTCTACAGATTGCTCAATCATTTTAAACGAATTTTCTAAAAAGCGATGCATTTCTTTTTCCTGTTCAAAAAATTGAATCACTTCTTTATCGCGTCCTGTTTTTTCTAAATATTTTTCATATTTACCAGGATTATGCACAGCTCTGCAATCAAAAACAAAGCCACCTCCATTACCCGAGTCATCATGAGGAATCCCTTTTTTGTACGAAAAACTGGTAATAGTAACTGTTAATTTACGTTTGGGGGTTTTAAATTTTTTCAACTCCTCCGATTTTGTCAGTGCACGCAGCACTTTCATTAATTCGGGTAATTCAACAGGAAGCCGGACAGTATCGAGCAGATATTCCAGATTTTGAATGGCAAAAGGAATGCTTTGCAAAAAATGGGTCTTTTTTTCGTAAAAACCACGAAAACCAAAAGCCCCCATTGCTTGCATAATACGTATCAAAACATACCCGAAATAATATCCGTTAAATTTATCTTTATCAACAACTTGAAATTCCGATAATTTTTCAATATAATACTTTCGTAAATCGTTACGGACTTCTTGCGGAATATCCGCTTTTGCATCATACAACAAAGATGCTATATCATACTGCAAAGCACCTTTTCGTCCACCTTGATAATCAATAAAGTAAGGCTCCCCATCACGTATCATTATATTACGTGTTTGGAAATCGCGATACAGAAAATAATTGGTATCCACTTCGAGTAGAAAATCTGAAAATTTCAAAAAATCATTTTCCAAATCTTGCTCATCAAAAGGAATTTTTGCCAGCTTTAAAAAATAATACTTAAAATAATTCAAATCCCACATCATCGATTGCTTATCAAAAGCTGACCTTGGATAACAAAACGAATAATTAAAGCCTTCTGAACCTTTAATTTGAAAATGTACCAGTTGCTCCAATACTTTTTTTAATATATCGACCAAGTGATCAGGAAACTCAACACCCGGACGGTTTTTAATAATATAATCAAAAAGGGTGGTATCGCCTAAATCTTCTTGTAAATAAACATTTTTATCTAAATCTACGGCATATATTTCAGGGACAGGTAAATTTTTATTCTTAAAGTGTTTTGAAAACTCTACAAAAGCAATATTTTCCTTTAGGTCTTCATTATAAACCGCAATTGCCGTTTTTGTTTGTCCTTTTAACCTGAAATACCTACGGTATGAACCGGATTCAGGCAAAGCCAGTATTTCAACGGCTTCTTCCCCACTCCACTTATTAAAAAGTTCTTTAATCGATTGTTTTACGTTTTTTTTCAATGATTTTCAATTTTTACAGGTTACACATTTTTGAAAAATAAAAACTTTGCAACAAATACAAAGTCTATGAATTAAGGATTTTACTCATTATGTGGTAGAGGTTCAGCATCTATTAACTGAATAAAATCCTTAATTTTATCATTAGGGACAGTTACCGATAGTTGATAATGCACCAATTTCCATTGTCTTTTTTGTTTTTGCAGTACACCTGATGAGCGGCAAATCCCCATCCAAGTGTTTAAAATTTCATCAAACCATGCAATTTTATGATTTCCTGAAAAATAAATATGTCTTTCAATTGGTTTAAAATCCCATGCCTTTCCTTTATCGAAATAGGGTTTTGCAAATTTCACAAACTCATTCTTTGTCCAGTGCTCAGTTGGGTCTGTGCCGATATAGATACAATCATCTGCCATAAAACCAAAAAAAGCAGGAGCATTGGCATTTGTGGCAGCTTTATGCCAATTATTTATTAAAGCATCAATCGTTTCCAAATCCCTGTTTTGAGCAAAGC
>JALWNR010000175.1 GCA_027083715.1 Bacteroidales bacterium | reverse complement strand
AAAATATGAAAAAAATTTTGAGTTAATTAAAAAATGGGGAGGAATAGTGATAATTATGGCTGCTCTTTTTCCATTGCCTTTTGCTATGATTAGTACTGTAGCCGGAATTGTTAAATATCCTTTTAAACCCTTTTTAATGTACGGATTAACTCGATATATCCGGTTTTTTTTGTATGCTATGGCTATTTTTGGAGCTTTAAACAAAATTGCCTAATGCTATCTCAAGTTTATTGTGTGTAAAAACTTAAAATTAATTTTTTGGATAGTAAAGCATAAAATTTTTAACGGAGTTATCTGAAAAAAACAATAATTGGTTGAACAATAATAGATTTGACAGACACTCCTTAAAACTTAAACTATGAAAAATTTTATTGTACTGATTGTTTTACAGGTTTTATTGTTTCCGCAAATTGTAAAATCTCAAAAATTTGATAAACCTGAAAGTATTACTTTTGATAAAAAAACAAATAGCTATTTTGTTACCAATGTTGGTTCAGGAGAAATCTTAAAAATTGATAAGGAAGAAAATATACACGATTTTATTTCAGGATATGTTTCTTTTTTAGGAGTTAAGCTGCACAAAGGTGTTTTATACAGTGCCGAAAATAAAAAATCAGGGGATGATGTTGTTCGCGGGTTTGAGAAAGAAACCGGAAAACTTGTTTTTTCATTGAGCATTCCTGATACAAAACAACTCAACGATATAGAATTTGATAATAAAGGGAAGCTGTACGTTACAGACAGGATAGAAAATAAAATATACAGAATAGATATTGATACGCGTAATTTTAGCATAATAGACACAACGATAAATACTCCGAACGGACTCTATTTTGACAAAAAGAATAATCGAATGCTCATTTGCAATACAGTAGATTCTTGCAGTATTTATCAATATGATTTAAAAACCGGTAAGGTTTCAACAATTGTTAATACAAGTTATCCGCATTTAGACGGTCTCACTATGGATAAAAAAGGTCATATTTTTGTAACAAGCTGGTCTGCCGACTGGAAAAGCAGCCTTTTATTAAAATACGATGGAGAAAAGTTTACAGAAATTCTGACGAACAAGCACGGAATGGCAGATATTGAGTTCAATAAAAAAACAAATAGTATTGATATTGCCAATTATTTTGATAATTCGGTAACGCATTTAAAATTAGACAATGACTAAGGTTAAAGCATATTTTACTCCTCCTTTTCTGTTTAAAAATAAACACCTCAGTACTATTATACCTGCGATATTTCGCAAAGTAAAAGGGGTTTCTTATCAAAGGATCAGGATAAATACACCGGACAATGATTTTTTGGATTTGGATTTTTCCGGAACCGGCAGTAAAGAAATAATTATTGTTGTACACGGATTGGAGGGTAACGCAAGAAAATCGTATGTAAAAGGTATTGTGCGTACATTTAACAAGGCAGGAATTGATGCACTTGCTCTTAACCTTCGCGGTTGTAGTAATGATGATAATAATAAATTCTACTCATATCATAGCGGGAAAACCGAAGATTTAGATTTAGTGGTTAATTATCTTACAGATAATTATGATTTTGAAAAAATCTATTTAGCAGGATTTAGTTTGGGTGGAAATATAGTGCTTAAATATGCAGGAGAGAAAGCTGATAATATAAATCATAGGATAAAAGCTGCAGTAGGAATTTCTGTTCCTTGCGATTTGAGATCTACTTCATATAATTTTCTGAAAAAAGATAATTTCCTGTATCAATATCGTTTTATTCGTTCATTACGAAAAAAAGTATTGAATAAAATTAAACGGTTTCCCGAATATCAATATCTTGAAAAAGAAATAAAAGCCTGTCGTAATTTTTTTGATTTTGATAATCTGATAACAGCACCTTTCAATGGTTTTTACAATGCAGAAGATTATTGGAAAAAATGCAGCAGTAAACAATTTATATGCTCAATTAAAATCCCTACTCTTTTAATTAATGCACTTGACGATCCATTTTTAAGAGAAGAAAGTTATCCATATACCGAAGCCGAACAAAATCCGTTTTTTATTATTGAAACACCTAAATATGGAGGACATGTAGGTTTTGTTAATCGCTGGATGATTAATAAAGTACTTTGGCATGAAGAAAGAGTTTTGGACTTTGTAAAAAATGCCGGAAAATATTAATTATTTCCGGCATTTTTTAGATTAATCAAATAGTCAATTACTTATCTTTTACACATCTCACAGACATTCCCCATGATTTTGCACGAATATTACGAAATATTTGTTTGCTGTCTTTGTAAAGTTGTCTATACCATGCCAAACCACCTTTTTCAGAAGCTGTCCAATAAAATGCCTGCATACCTCCCAAAAAATAGTTTGAAGGAGGGTTAAAATAACCTCCAAGTTTTGCATTAAAACCTAGGGTAGTATCTTTCATTAATATTTCTCCCTGATTACTGCCTCGCCAAGTATTACTTTTCCCCAGCTCTGCATCACTCATTCCCAATTCCTTTTCCATGTTTTCCCACTCTTTGTCGGTAGGTAAATGCCAGCCCTCAGGACAAGCTTTAACAGCAGCTTCCCAACGATATAATCTACCATACTTATCACAGTTTGTAGTTTTTCGTCCATAACAGTAGGAATACTTGTCTGTCTTAAAATTCAGATTTTCAGCCATCCAAGTTTGATTACCAATTTTAACTACTTTATAAACCTGGTTATCACGCTGATCGACAAGTTTTTTTATCGTTTTAACAGTGCTGTCTGTCTCTGTTGCAGTATTATCTGTTTGCGCATATAATAAATTAAAAGACATTAATAGCGCAGCCATCATAACTAATTTTTTCATATTTTGTTTTTTTTGAAAATAACGAGCAAAAGTATATTTTTTATCCTTAACGATTAAATTTTTTGTCAAAAAATATTTTATTGTCCAACGCAAGTTATATCATAAATTTGTGTCTTATAAAAATAGTTTCAAAAGATAACCCGGCTAAATGAACGATAAGAAACTGATAGATTTAATCGAAAAAAACAAACCTGCAGGATTTAAAAACCTTGTTGATAAGTATCAACGCCTTGTTATAAACATCTGCTATGGTTTTGTTCATAATCGTCAAGATGCTGAAGATATTGCACAAGATGTTTTTATTGAAGTGTATCGTTCAATTGAGCGTTTTCGTAGAAAATCAAAACTTTCGACATGGCTTTACCGGATTGCAGTTAATAAATCTTTAAATTACATACGCGACAATAAAAAAAATACATGGTTTCAAAGTCTGGATATTTTATTTAATGAAAACACGAATGCTAAAGTGTTAGAACCAGAAGATTCAAAAAATAATATGCCTGATAAAATTACTGAAAACAAAGAAACAAGCGGCTATATTTACGAAGCAATAAATGCTTTGCCCGAAAATCAGCAAATTGCATTTACATTAAAAAAATACGAAGATTTAAGCTATAAGGAAATTGCCGATGTTATGAAATTGTCTTTATCATCGGTTGAATCATTAATTTTTAGAGCCAAAAAAAATCTGCAAAAAAAATTGATTGAACATTACAAAAATTTGTAATTACACAGTTGAGCGCAAGTTTTTTTAATACAATGTGTCATAATATTAAAAGCAAGAAAAATGAATTGCAAAGAAGTAGAAAATAAGTTAATATTTTATATTGAAGATGAACTAAGTTTAGAATTTAGAGAAACAATTAGTGCACATCTCAAAACTTGCTCATCTTGCAATGCTTTGTACGAAAAAATAAAAGCAGATATAGATTTTTTGCATACGGATAAAATAGAACAAATTAATCCGGGTTTTTATCAAAAACTAGAACAAAAAATTAAAAAATCTGAAAAAGAACAAATAAAAAATACAGTTAAACAAGTTTATTTTCAGGCACTTGCTTATGCGGCAGCGATAATTTTAGCTGTTTTTATCGGAGTAGCTTTGGGTAAAGAATATCAGGTAAACGAAGAATATGTAGTGGACGAAAATGAAAATCTATCAGAATTTCAACTATTTGCAGAGTCGTATAGCACAGATATGAGTTCGGAAGATATTTATGAAGTAATTATTACGGATAACGAATAATTGGCAAAATGGATGTTATAACGAAAAAAAGACTTTTAATAGGTACAATTGTTATTTTACTGATAATGAATATATCAGCATTGAGTACTATTGCCTATTATAAATACAATGCAAAAAGGCATATTGAGCAAATCCGAGAAAAGAAGAAAAAAGGGATTAACCCGTATCGGGGAAAAAATTACGGGCAACGTGTGAAAAAGTATGTGCGAAAGGAGCTTAATCTTAGTGATGAGCAGTTTAAAGAATATTCGCACTTAAAAGATATCAACATGCAAAAATCGAGGGATTTATGGAAACAAATCAGCGAAAAGCGTAGGTTGACATTTAAAGAATACTGCAAGGAAAATCCGGATACGGTACTGCTTATGCATCTTTCGGAAGATATTGGAAATTTACATAAAGAAGTTCACAGAGAAATGATTCACCATTTTAACGAGGTGGAAAAAATTCTATCGCCCGAACAGTTGATAAAGTTTAGAAAAATGCTTTGCAAAATGACGAATAGTAATCATCATCGAAGATCAAATAAATTTAGTTCAAAATAGATTGTTTAACAAAATTATTAAAATCATGAAAACACTTAAATTTAATTTTTTTATGACAATTGTTCTTTCTGTTGCAATGCTGGTTGTGAGTAGCCAAACATTTGCTCAAAGACAATATCAAGGAATGAATAAAGGAATGAATAAAGGAATGCAAAATTGTTATTTGCAAAATTCAATTCCCGATTTAACACAGGAACAACAAACAAAATTAGCAAAATTACGTACTGCGCACATGAAAGAAATGATGTTGGTAAGAAATCAATTGCAGGAAAAAAGGGCTCATTTAAACACTTTGCGAACAGCAGATAAGCCTAATATGAGTGAAATTGATAAAACAATTGATGAAATTGGTGCATTAAACACAAAAATGATGAAACAACGCGAACGTTTTTTTCAAAGTGTACGTAAGGAATTAACAGACGATCAAAGAGTGTATTTTGATGCACACAAACAGGGTAGATATGGAAAAAAAGGAAAATCTTGCAAAGGCAGCAGAATGAATTAAAATATAGCTTAGCAAATACTGAAAAAAGCTCCTTATTTTGTGGAGCTTTTTTTAAAATGCAGCCATTAATAGATCAATATCCTTATAATTTATATCAAAACGATGTCCTGTTTTCGGGTCAGTTAAAATTCCATTAAAAATATATACTCCGCTACGCATTCCTCTATCAATTTTCAATAAATTAATGGTTCCGCCTTCTTCTCCTATTTTAAGTAAAATGGGAGCTAAAATATTGCTCAATGCAATAGTGGCTGTACGGGCAGCCCGCGAAGCAATATTAGGAACACAATAATGTGTAACTCCATGTTTTTCAAATACCGGTTTACTGTGTGTTGTAGGTTGTGAGGTTTCAAAACAACTACCCTTATCTACATTCAAATCAATGATCACGGTTCCTTTTTTCATCTGACGAACCATCTCTTCACTAACAATAAGCTGGTCTTTTTTTTCATCTATAGCTAAGCAACCAATTACCACATCGGCAGATTGTAAAGCTTTTTTTATTGCATAGGGCTGAATAATTGACGTAAAAATTTGTTTGCCGATATTATGCTGAAATTCACGTAGTTTATAAATTGAAAAGTCAAAAACCTTTATTAAAGCTCCCAGTCCAAGGGCTGCATAGGCTGCATGCTCTGCCGCAGTTCCGGCACCAATAATTACAACCTCTGCCGGTGAAATTCCGGTAATTCCTCCCAATAAAACTCCTTTTCCATTATGTTGTTTGCTTAAATATTCAGCAGCAATATTAATCGATAATTTACCGCCAATTTCACTCATTGAACGCACAATAGGATAATAATCAGGCTCTTCTTTGATCATTTCAAAAGCAATAGCATTTGCTTTTTTTTGTATTAATCCGAATATTTGTTCTTTTGTTTGAGTAGAAAAATGCAAGGCCGATAAAAGTGTTTGATTATTATTAAGTAAATCAATATCTTTTTTTAAAAATGGTGATATTTTAAGAATAATTTCTGACTGAAAAATTTTTCTTCGGTTGTCAATAATTTCTGCACCTGCTTCGCTATATTCCAGATCGCTATAATTTGCTCCGGTACCGGCACCGGACTCAATAAGTATTTTATGTCCCGATTTGCATAAAAGTTGGACAGCCTGTGGAGTTAACGGAATTCGTTTTTCATTTTCGGTTTCTTCTTTTGGAATACCTATAAGTAATTGTTTACTTTTTTTTCTTATTTCCAACATTTCTTCCTGGGGGAA
>JALWNR010000174.1 GCA_027083715.1 Bacteroidales bacterium | reverse complement strand
ATTATTTGCAACTAAAAAATGAATATAAACATTTATCCAATAAATTTAGTTTAAAACCTATTGAAAAATACAATTGGAAGTTTTTAAGAACACGCCCGGGAAATTTTCCGACCATCAGAATTGCTCAGTTTGCACGTTTGGTCTATCAATCAGCAGCACTTTTTTCAAAAATTATTGATGCCGGTACTATTACAGAGGTAAAAAAATTATTCAATATAAAAGCAGATGGTTTTTGGGAAAATCATTATACTTTTGAAAAATTATCTGATACAAAAGAAAAAACTTTGGGAGAAAGTTCTCTGGACAATATTTTAATCAATACTATTGTTCCTTTTTTGTTTTTATACGGTGAGGCAAAAGATAATCAGCAACTTAAAGATAAAGCAGTTAGCTGGCTTGAAAAAATAAAAGCAGAAAATAATAAGATTACAAGAATGTGGAAAAGTGCCGGTATTAAAATACCCAACGCTTTTTTTTCGCAGGCTGTTATCCAGCAAAGCAATAATTATTGCAAACAAGGACGATGTCTTGATTGCGGAATTGGTACAGAAATCATGAAGCACATTTATACAAATAGAATGGTATAATTTTTTAAAAAATTGAATTTGTGAATAAAATAAGTTATATTTATTACAGTGCAATTGCACTTTTTTCAATTATTTTGATTGGAAGTTTGGGATTTTGGTGGCTCGAGGATTTTACCTTTATTGAGGCATTTTATATGACCATGATTACCATTTCCACAGTGGGATTTGAAGAAGTAAAACCTTTAGATGCCAAAGGGATGCTCTTTACAGCATTTCTGATTATTATCAGTTTTGGAATTTTTGCTTATTTTATCACCAATGCAACCCGCTTTGTTTTGGATGGTGAGTTTCGTAATTTTTTGAATGAAAAAAGAATGGAAAAAGAACTAAAAAATTTAAAAGATCATGTGATTGTTTGTGGTTTTGGACGAAACGGCAAGCAGGCAGTAATGGATTTACTAATGCATAATGAAAAAGTGCTGGTAATTGAAAATACCGAAGGTGTTGTTGAAGATGAAATGGCAAAAGAACTATGGAAAAACCGTAATTTTATTCAGGTTACAGGTAATGCTGTTCATGAAGAGATATTATTAAAAAGTAGAATTCAAACGGCAAAGGCGCTGATTACTACATTGCCCAGCGATGCGGATAATTTATTTATTGTACTTACAGCCAGAGAGTTTAACAAAAAAATGACCATTATCAGCAGAGCTTCGGAAGATCATTCGGATGTAAAACTAAAAAGAGCAGGAGCTACCAATGTAATTATGCCCGACAGAGTGGGCGGAACGCGAATGGCAAAGCTGGTGTCGCAACCCGGAGTGGTTGAGTTTTTGGATGCAATACTTTTGCATAGCGGTGTGGATGTAAATCTGGAAGAAATTTCCTGCATGAATATGAGCCCGGATGTAATCAATAAATCGATCAGAGAGTTGAACATCAGAGCAATTTCAGGTGCAAGCCTAATTGGACTTAAAACCGGAGACAATAACTTTATATTCAATCCATCGCCAGATATTCGTATAACGGCTTTTGATAAACTGATTGTTATGGGAACGCCCGAGCAAATTAGTAAACTAGTGGATATTTTTCAGTATTCAGAATAAAACATGATAAAGCTTTACAAAAAAAGGGGCAAATACATAAATAAAAATCAGCAAACTAATAAAAATATCAGTTATAATTATTCTTTTTAGTGAAAATTTAAAGTATAAGATTGAAAAAAATAACCGTAGCCATAATTGTAAGCCAAAAAATATAAAAATACGTAAACTGTATGGGTTTAATGAAATTGCCTTTTCAAAATTTCCTGTTAAAATTTGTGAAAAAGCTCTGGATAAACCTTTACTGATACATAATTCGGGAAACTGAATACATGCTGACTTTATAGGATATACACCGGAATTTGAAAATACAAGTGAATAAATAAATATCAAGCTTAAAAACATAAAAAATACTGTATTTATAAGTAAATAATCTGATCGATACAGTATTTTGATATATTTATTTATTATTGTCAATCGGCTGTACTGTTTTTTCTGTATCACTTTCTATCTCATCCATATATTCTTCCAGCTCATCCATTGTTTTATCATTTTCTTGAACAAGCGAATCAAAATCAACCGTATTCTCGTCTGTATTATCAATATCTTGATTTACATTATAATACTCTCTATGCATTCCGTCATTCATATCAAACATTTTCTTAAATGCCATTCCCCATAGACCCGCAATTGACAGACCAATAATTGAAGTTATTAAACCGGCAATAAGCAAACCTTTATCAACACGAAGTTGGTTTGCTTTATTTATTCCTATTATTCCCAAAATCAAACCGATAACACTTAAAACCAGTCCTAATAATATTGTACAAGGAATTATTGCAAAAAAAACAGACAAAATACCTAGAATCAAACTGGCAATTCCCAGACCTTGGGTTGGATTACTTTCTTGTTGCATAATTACAATTTTAATTTGTTTCAAAAATAAATATAAAAATGATTTTTTTTAACTTGTTCTTAAAAAAATATTATCTGCGCATTTTATATCAAACTTTTTAATAAAAATTCTTTAAGGTTCAGATTATATATTTATATTTGTGTTGCAAAACATAATCCGGGAAAGATGCTACAAAATAAAGTTTATTGTGAAAATTGTTTAGAAAATAAGGAATCTATTTTTAGAGTTTTAAACGATGCTCAGAAAGAAATATTAAATAATCATCATACTTGCACCAATTATAAAAAAGGTGAAATTATATATAAAGAAGGTGATCGTCCTAGTGGTTTAATATGCCTGTCAAAAGGAAAGGTTAAAGTAATTAAAGAGGGGGTCGGTGGAAGAGAACAAATTGTACGTATGACAAAACCGATAGGATTTATAGGTTATAGGGCACTTTTTGCCGGTAATCATTACATCTCTTCGGCTGTGGCAATTGAAGACAGTCAAATTTGTATGATTGAGCGCGATGCTCTTTTTGAAGTAATTCGTCAGAATGGTGATTTGGCACTGGCAATGCTAAAAGCAATGGCTATTGAGCTGGGATTTTCTAATGAACGCACGGTTACGCTTACTCAGAAACACATCAGAGGAAGATTAGCCGAGTCCTTATTGTTTCTTGCAGATACATTTGGATATGAGGATGACAGTCAGACAATTAAAGTATATTTATCACGTGAAGATATTGCTAATCTTTCAAACATGACGACCTCTAATGCGATTAGGACACTTTCCAGTTTTGCACATGAGAATGTAATCAGCCTTGACGGTAGAAAAATTAAAATTTTAGAGCTGGATCAATTAAGAAGGATTAGTTCGCTTGGATAATTTTCAGGGTATGAAAAAAGCCTTTCGTTTCCGAAAGGCTTTTAAATATTTTAAGGATAATCAATTATCCATTAACATTACCAAACGAATATAAACTTTCGCGATATTCGTCAATCGGTGCGCAAGTACACATCAGGTTACGGTCGCCGTAAGCATCGTCCACGCGCGCACATGCAGGCCAGAATTTGTTTTCCTCAATCCATTTCAGCGGATAAGCAGCTTTGCGTCTTCCGTAAGCATGCTCCCAATCATCGCCGGTAACATGAACTGCGGTATGCGGTGCATTTTTCAATACATTATCCGCTTTATCTGCCTTGCCTTCTTTCACTTCCTGAATTTCGTTGTAAATGCTTACCATAGCTTCAACAAAGCGGTTCAGCTCTTGCAGCGACTCGCTTTCGGTAGGCTCAACCATTAAAGTTCCATGCACGGGAAACGAAAGTGTTGGCGCATGAAAACCGTAATCCATCAATCGCTTGGCAATATCTGTTTCGGTAATATCTGCTTCTTGTTTAAAATTACGACACTCTAAAATCATTTCATGTGCACAACGGTCGTTTTTACCTGTGTAAAGAATTTTATAATACTTTTTCAGCGAAGCTGCCAGATAATTAGCATTTACAATTGCTATCTTGGTTACCTCCGTTAATCCTTCGGCACCCAGCATTTTAATGTAGGCATGAGTAATCGGTAATACCAAAGCACTTCCCCAGGGAGCTGCTGCAACAGCCGATATCGCTTTTTCACCACCTGTTTTCATTACCGGATGTCCGGGAAGATATGGAACAAGATGTTTGGCTACGCCAATGGGACCAACACCCGGTCCGCCACCTCCGTGAGGAATACCAAAGGTTTTATGTAAATTTAGGTGGCAAACGTCTGCTCCGATATTTGCAGGATTGGTCAAACCTACCTGTGCATTCATATTGGCACCATCCATATAAACCTGTCCGCCGTTTTCATGGATAATTTCGCACATTTCAATAATGGCTTCTTCAAAAACTCCATGCGTTGATGGATATGTAACCATGAAAGCCGCCAGATTATCTTTGTGTTCTTCGGCTTTTTTACGTAAATCATCTACATTAATGTTTCCGTTTTCATCACACTCAACCACAACCACTTTCATACCCGCCATTACACCACTTGCAGGATTGGTTCCGTGTGCCGATGAAGGAATAAGTACCACATTGCGATGTCCTTCACCATTATCAATATGATAAGCACGTATAACCATCAAACCGGCATATTCGCCTGCTGCGCCCGAATTAGGCTGTAAAGACATATCGGCAAATCCGGTAATTTCTTTTAAATCATCAATTAACTCCTTAAATAATTCATGATATCCTTCTGCTTGATTTTCAGGAACAAAGGGGTGAATGCCGCCAAATTCAATCCAGCTCAAAGGCAACATAGAAGTTGAGGAGTTCAGCTTCATAGTACAAGAACCCAAAGGTATCATGGAATGCGTTAGAGAAATATCTTTGCGCTCCAACATTTTAATATAGCGCATCATTTCTGTTTCCGAACGATATTTTTTAAATACATCCAGTTGCAAATATTCGCTTGTACGCTCAAATTTCTTATCGAAATAAATTTTCACATCAATATCCTGAATTTCATCAGTCATTTTATTATTGGCTCGGGCAAAAATATTCAGAATATCGTTAATATTTTGAACATGTGTGGTTTCATCCACACTAATACCAAGCTCTTTATCCGAAATATAACGGAAATTAATCCCTTCGGCAAGTGCTTGCAGTTCAATTTCTGATTTAGCAACGCCTTCAGGCAATACAATTTTTAGCGTATCAAAAAAATTATCATGTTCAATAGTATAGCCAAGTTCTTTCAGTTTAGCAGCCAAGGTACCTGCTGTACCATGAATGTTCATGGCAATACGCTTAATACCTTCGGCACCGTGATACACCGCATACATACCTGCCATAATAGCCAAAAGTGCCTGTGCCGTACAAATGTTTGAGGTGGCACGCTCGCGCTTGATGTGCTGCTCACGGGTTTGCAAAGCCATACGAAAAGCATAATTTTCATGTTTGTCTTTGGTAATACCGATAATTCTTCCCGGTACGGTACGCTTAAATTTTTCGCGTGTGGCAAAATATGCGGCATGTGGTCCTCCGTAACCCATCGGAACGCCAAAACGCTGAGTAACACCAAAAACAATGTCAGCATCCCATTCACCAGGAGGAGTTAAAAGTGCAAGACTCATAATATCGGCAGCTACCGATACTAAAGCTCCTTTTTCATGCGCTGCTTTTACAAATCCGGAGTAATCTTCGATTACTCCATCACCTGCCGGATATTGAACAATGCAACCGAATGTTTTTTCATCCAAATTAAAATCTTTGAAGTTACCGGTTTGTACTTCAATATTTAAAGGTGTTGCCCGGGTCTCGATTACAGCCAATGTTTGTGGGAAAATATTTTTATCAACAAACAAAATATTTTTTCCGGCTTTAACATCAGCTCTTGAACGGGTATTGTGCATCATAATCATTGCCTCGGCAGCCGCAGTGGCTTCATCGAGCAATGAGGCATTAGCCAGTTCCATTCCGGTAAGCTCGCTTACAGTAGTTTGGAAATTAAGCAATGCTTCCAGCCTGCCTTGCGAAATTTCTGCCTGATACGGAGTATATGAGGTGTACCATGCAGGATTTTCAAAAATATTGCGCATAATTACTGCCGGTGTAATAGTATCGTAATAGCCCATGCCAATGTAGGTTTCAAAAACCTTATTTTTTTGAGCTATATCATGTATTCTTCGATAATATTGACGTTCGGTCAGTGCTTTTGATAGTTTTAAGGGCTCTTTTAAACGAATTGATGCCGGAACAGTCTGGTCAATCAATTCATCAACAGAAGAAACGCCTATTTTTTCAAGCATTACAGGTATTTCTTCATTTCTTGGTCCGTTATGACGGTAAATAAATTTTTCTGCTGCCATTATATTTACATATTTAAATGTTTAATATAGGTTTTATAATAAAA
>JALWNR010000173.1 GCA_027083715.1 Bacteroidales bacterium | reverse complement strand
GTTATAAATGAAACTGCAAAAGCATTGAAAAATTTTGCAGGAACCGGATTGTCATTAGCCTCTATATCGCACCGAAGTAAAGAATTTGATGAAGTAATTGTAAAAACACAAGAATTGTTCAAAGAATTACTGGAAATACCTGAAGGGTATTCGGTTCTTTTTTTGGGTGGTGGTGCCAGTATGCAGTTTGCCATGATACCTTATAATTTGTTGAGCAAAAAAGCGGCTTACATCAATACCGGAACTTGGTCAAGCAAAGCTATTAAAGAAGCAAAATTGTTTGGCGAAGTACATGAAATCAAAGCGGATGATTTTTTCCATCTGCCCAAAAATATTGATGTGCCCAAAGATGTTGATTATGTACATATTACAACAAACAACACTATTTACGGAACAGAATTTAAAGAAGATTTTGATTTTGGAGTACCTGTTGTTGCAGATATGTCATCGGATATTTTCAGCCGTAAAATAGATGTTTCCAAATACGACATCATCTATGGTGGTGCACAAAAAAATCTTGCCCCTTCGGGAGTTACTTTTATAATTATTAAGAACGATATTTTGGGCAAAGTGGACAGAAAAATCCCTACCATGCTGAATTATCAAACACATATTGATAAAGGCTCAATGTTTAATACTCCGCCTGTAGTTCCAATTTATGCAGCTTATCAAACATTACTTTGGATGAAGAAAAAAGGCGGTGTGGAAGCCATGAACAAGCGTGCAGTAAAAAAAGCCGATTTATTGTACAATGAAATTGACCGTAACCCACTATTTAAAGGTACTGTTGCAAAAGAGGACCGTTCGTTAATGAATATTTGTTTTGTTATGAACGATGAATATAAAGATTTGGAGCAGGATTTTCTTAAATTTGCTACCGAAAAAGGTATGATTGGTATTAAAGGACACCGTTCTGTTGGTGGTTTCCGTGCATCTACCTACAACTCATTACCGACAAAAAGTGTAAAAGCATTGGTTAAGGTAATGCAGGATTTTGAGAAAAAATACAAGAAGTAAAAGCCAATTGCTCCGTAGGAGCAAGATAGTATTAGCCCCGCACTCTTGTGTGGGGCATCGGTAAAATAACAAAACGGTATTAAATTCATCAAACATCTAACATCATGAAAACAATATTAGTCGCAACCCAAAAACCCTTTGCACCCAAAGCGGTAAACAGTATAAAAGAAATCTGTGAAAATGCAGGTTATGGGTTTCAATTGCTTGAAAAATATGCAGATCAGGCAGATTTAATAAAAGCCGTTGAAAATGTACATGCAATAATTATCCGTAGTGATAAAATTACCAAGGAAGTACTGAATGCTGCAAAAAAACTGGAAATTGTAGTGCGTGCCGGTGCCGGATATGATAATGTAGATTTACAAGCTGCAACAGAAAAAGGAGTTGTGGTAATGAACACTCCCGGACAAAACTCAAATGCTGTAGCCGAACTGGCTTTAGGCATGATGGTGTATATGGCACGCAATAAGTATAACGGAAGTGCCGGTACTGAATTACGCGGAAAAACATTGGGCATTCATGCATACGGAAATGTGGGCAGATATGTTGCAAAAGTAGCTAAAGGCTTTGGCATGAAAGTTTATGCTTTTGACCCCTTTGTAAAGAAAAAAGCCATTAAAAAAGATAAAGTAAAACCGGTAAAATCAGTTGAAAAATTGTATAGTAAATGTCAGTATATTTCGCTGCATATTCCTGCCAATGAGCATACTAAGCAATCAATTGATTATGATTTATTGTCAAAAATGCCGGAAAATGCTGTTTTGGTAAATACAGCCCGTAAAGAGGTAATTCACGAAGAAGAATTACTGAAATTGATGGCAGACCGAACTGATTTTACCTATATTTCGGATATTGCACCGGACAAAAAAGCCGATTTTGAAGCAAGTTTTGCCGACAGAATATTTTTTACACCTAAAAAAATGGGGGCTCAAACTGCTGAGGCGAATATTAATGCAGGAGTAGCTGCTGCCAATCAAATTAAAAATTTCTTTGAAAAAGGCGATAAAACTTTTCAGGTAAACAAATAACTGAATTTAAAGATTTTTATCCGGTAACTTTTTAATTGTTATCGGATAATTTTTTAGATAATATTTTTAAAATCAAACCTTAAAATAGTAATAATTATGTCGATATTCAGACCGTTTAAAGGGTTTAGACCCCAGAAGGATAAGGTGGACAAGGTGGCTTCGCGCCCTTATGATGTGCTAAACTCTGCCGAAGCGCGCGAAGAAGTAAAAGGCAATCCACATTCATTTTTACATGTTGTAAAACCCGAAATAGATTTGCCCGAAGGAATAAATTTATACAGTCAGGAAGTTTATGATAAAGCAAAAGAAAATTTGCAAAAACTGATTGATGAAGGAATGTTTTTTCAGGACGATAAGCCCTATTATTACATCTATGCACAAACCATGAACGGAAAAACCCAATATGGTTTAGTGGGCTGTTCAGGCGTAGAAGATTACATGAACGGTATTATTAAAAAGCATGAATTAACACGTCCTGATAAAGAGGAAGACCGAATGAATCATGTGCGCAACACCAATGTAAATGCAGAACCGGTATTTTTCACCTATCGTGATAATGATAAAATTGATGCAATTGTAAATGAGGTGATTAAAGATTTACCTGAATATGATTTTACGACCGATGACGGCTTTGGTCATCATTTTTGGATTGTCAAAAATCAGGATGATATTGAGCAGATTCAAAATATTTTTGCGGAAGAAATTGAATACCAGTATGTTGCCGATGGACACCACCGTACTGCTGCGGCTGCTCTTGTGGGTAATGAACGTAGAAAGAATAATCCAAACCATACCGGTGATGAGGAATACAACTTTTTTATGAGTGTGTTATTTCCGGCAAGCCAACTGACCATTATTGATTACAATCGTGTGGTTAAAGACTTAAACGGATTATCAGAAGAAGAATTTATTGAAAAACTGAAAAATAGTTTTGACATTGAAGAAAAAGGTACGGAAGAATACAAACCTTGTTGTTTGCATAATTTTTCAATGTATTTAGGCGGAAAATGGTATGCTCTGACAGCAAAAGAGGGAACATATAAAGAAGATGACCCAATTGGAGTTCTGGATGTAACCATTCTTACCAATGAGGTTTTAGATCCGCTTTTGGATATTAAAGATCTTCGCCGTTCAAAACGAATTGATTTTGTAGGTGGTATCCGTGGATTGGGTGAGCTAAAGCGCAGAGTGGACAGCGGAGAAATGAAAGTTGCATTTGCACTGTTTCCCGTTACGATGGATCAATTAATGGATATTGCGGATAATGACCTCATTATGCCGCCAAAAGTAACGTGGTTTGAACCCAAATTACGTAGCGGATTGGTTTTTCATAGCCTCGATTAAACGTTTTTACAATAGGAATTGAACGTCGGGATTAATTTTTCGGCGTTTTTTTTTACAAACATAAACTTGGATTTAACCCGCAAAATTACCTCACCGAAGGTAATTATTGCGGTTAAAAAAATTGTTGCTGATTTTAATATGAATGAGAAATAAACATTCGCAAAATCAAATCTATAAGCTAAAACTTATATCCCAAAGTAAAATTAATCTGGTCTTTACTGATATTATAATTGGCATTTTCGGATAACCCTTGATCGTATTCATACAACAAGTAATTATTTTTTGAGTAAGAATGATTAAATGCAAAATCAATATACACACTTCTGGTTTTTAGACCAATACCTAATGAATATCCGGAAACTGAACCTGTAGCTTTAAAACGCTCGGAGGTAGCTGAACTATAATAAGATACTCCGCCGCGTAGATAAACCGGTGCCAGTCTTATTTCAAGACCGGCTCTGAGATTATGTCCGTTTCCAAATTTTTCTTTAATACTATTATTTTCAGTCTCAAAATCATAATCATCAGCACGAAAACGTGATTTTCCATAATCAACATATTCGTAATCAGCAGAGACAATAGCATATTTCCAAAGCACAAAAGCCAGTCCTGCAACTGTTCGGAATGGAGAATAATATTCGTAAGAGTATTCATATTCCCCTGCACTTGAGTGATATTCAGTGTTCCCATCAGAATCCGGTGTTCGCCAGTAGGTATCCATTTGGTATGAATAAATATCTGTCATGGAATAAAAAGTAGGTGTATGAAATGCCAATCCAACACGTAAAAAATGTACAGGACGAATAATCATTCCTAATTTAAAATTAGAACCAACACCTTTTGTTTCAACAGTTTCTGTATAATCAAAATTTTTAAAATCACCACTTTCAGTGCTTTCTGAATGTGTTAAAGTATATTTTGAACGGATATTTTGTATCCCAAATGTTGCTCCTATTTGTATAAAATCATTGTAATTACCTCCCAAACTAAATACCCATTCTCCGATTCCACCTTGAGATTTAATTACTCGTCTTTGTTTTTCACCATAAAAATCATATAAAGGGTTAATATATGTGTAATCGGAATTTGGAATTGTATCGGTTGCATAAGTATCGTATGCCATCCATAGCCAATCGCTTAATTCTTCGGGGGGGGTGCCATCTGAATTAATCATAAAAATATCAAGAAAGGAACTATTTGGATTAGTCCCTTCAATGGTAATATTGTTTGATAAGTTTTGCAGGTAATTATATCCTACACCAAAGGCAACTGTTTTCCAGCCTGTTTCATCGGGGGTATATGGCTTTAAATTTAATATTAATCCTAAATTATTTATATTGCTTTTTACGTAGTCGTCTTGAGTATTTTCTCCCCAATAATCAGTGCCGGTATTCATCATAATGGCACCGGCTGAAAACATTACTCTGCTTTTTTTAAAACTTCCAATGCCTGCAGGGTTGGTACTGAGCACGGAAAAATCAGCACCCAATGCACTAAATGCGCCACTCATTCCCATATAACGGGCAGTTCCGCCGTATGTTAAAAATGAAAAGCGTAAAGCATCGTTTTCATTTTGCGCAAAAATACTTGTAGCAAAAGTAATGAATAATAGGATAGTTGAAAGCCTTTTGACCATTCCTTTTATTAAATTTGTTTAAATTGAATTAAAAATATTAGCGTTTTCGTCCACTGTTTGTTTTTGTTGACGAATTGTTACTTCTTGTACTTGAGCTTGATGATCGATTAATTGAAGAATTGCTTGAACTCGAAGGACGAGTATATGAAGACCTACTACCTGAGTTTGACGGACGTGTATATGACGATCGGTTATTTGAATTTGAAGAACGATTATATGATGACCTGTTATTGTTTGTTCGCCTATATGTTGAATTTTTATTCCCCGAATTGTTATTGTTTGTTTTTACTTTTGTAGAATTAGAGTTTCTGTTGTTAATGTAGTTTGATCGATTATTATTGTAAAAATTTGAATTTCTATTTGTGTTTGTTCTGGATGAATTTGTACTTTTTATTGTATTTCCTGAATTGTATTTAACAGTTCTGTGTACACCTGATGAACGGTTGTTTGAATTTCTGTTACTTGAATTACGGATAAAGTTATTGTTACCATTGCTTGTAACATTAGTGCTTTTTTTATCATTGCTTATTATATAAGGTCGTGTACGGTGTCCGTTATTTGTAATTCTGTTTGTTGAGTTTCTGTGTTGATAAATTCTTCTGTTTTCTTCTTTGGAATTAATATTATAGTAGTTGTTCTGATAAATGTAATTTGAATTATACCCACCATAGTAGGAAGAATATCCGTAAGGTGAACCATAATAAGATGAGTAACCATAAGGGTTGTAATTATAATAACCATAAGGATTGTATCCATACGGACTATATCCTGAATAAAAAGGAGAGTAATATCCTCCGTAGCTTCCAAATGATAGTGCCATGTTAAAAACCGGCATGAAACTTCCCCAACCTCCATAGGTGCTGTTTGAGAAATAAGAATTGGAAGT
Organism: Bacteroidales bacterium; assembly: GCA_027083715.1. Taxonomy (GTDB): domain Bacteria; phylum Bacteroidota; class Bacteroidia; order Bacteroidales; family NBLH01; genus NBLH01. Next base: position 505 of record JALWNR010000173.1, on the reverse strand, counting down.
ATTACTATCATTAAATCTATTTATTGCATCTGAATAAGACACTTCATCATCATCGGCATTACCATACTCATCAAGGTTGTAAATGCTTTCCTCAGAATAAATATTACTGAAATCGTAATCATCATCCGTAGAATAAATTACCTGATCATCTAGTTCGCCGGCTAATTCATTTTCACTGTTAGCAATTGTATTATTCTCATCGTTGGAATAGATTATACCTGAATTATTTTGTTGTGTTTGATTATTGTCTCGATAATAGGAATTTAAAACAACAACTTCATCGTCTGTTTTTAATTCGTTTGTTACTGTATTATCCGCAACAAGATTTTGATTGTTCTTATCTTTTTTTACGGTATAATATAAATCATCGTATTCATCAACGGCAAATTTTTGACTGCCGCATGAGCTTAATATAAAAATAAAAAGTATGGATAATATGTATAATGTTTTCATAATCGGTAAATTTAGTTGATAGAAAATACCCTATGTTTATATACGTATAAAA
>JALWNR010000172.1 GCA_027083715.1 Bacteroidales bacterium | reverse complement strand
TGCGTTTATTTTATAATAAAGCCAACTTAATGTGTTGCTAAAAAGGATATTACAATACAGCTATGACAAAAGCGGTGAATTTTGCGGGTTAAAAACACAAAAAGGAGCTAGATGCTCCTTTTTCATTAACCGATACCTTAAATATCTATTCCATTTCCATATCTCCGCCAAAGTCATCACTGCCTCTGTCTTTATTGCGCTTGTCTTTATAATTGTTAATCCTGTACGTAAGCGACAGTAATAATACCTGTCCCTGTCGGGTAAATTCAGAATAAGTATAAAAATCAGCTGTTTCACTCAAAAAATTATGTCCCATAGTATTGAAAATATCTTTAAGCTGGGCAGTAATACTTAGTTTCTTTTTAAACAAATCTTGTCTCACTGCTAAACTTGCAAAATAAAATGCTCCGCGGGTTCCTTGTGCTGTAGCAGAAGCAGCTGTATAAAAGCCTGTTAATTGTATCCGAGTATTGGTTTTAAAGGAAAATGTATTATTTAAACGCAAACGCCAGTTGAATGATTCTTCTGAAATACTTTCACCGTCAATCTCACCAATTATTGAATAGTAGTAACTTGAAAGACTACCATTTAACCGCCACCACTTTACTAAATTAAGGTTCGCCACAAACTCAGCACCCAACGAATTATCATAATTTAAATTGTCGTAAGTACTATAAATCACATTATCCTCACCCAACACTCTGACCCGTGTCATTAGATTATTAGTCCGGCGATAAAAAGCTTCAACAGAAACAAAGGATTTTTTAAACCGATTTTGAAAGTTTAACTCGTAAGAATCTACATACTCAGGTTCCAACGCAGGGTTTCCAACACGAATATTTAAGGGATCGGAATAATCGGGAAACGGATTAAGGTTTCTACCGCGCGGACGATTAATACGGCGGCTGTAACTTAGCTGAATTTGCTGTTTTTCATTAAGTTCTTTGGTAATATAAGCGCTCGGAAAATAATCAAAGCGGTTTACCGGATATTTTTCGTTAGTAGTATATTGATCAATAATCCTGTCTGTGTATTCTATGCGTAAACCCAGCTTATAATCAAACCCCAGAGCTTTATTGGCAAAAGTTCCGTAAACTGCCTGAATATTTCGAGAGTATTCTGCCGAATTGGTTCTTTCATCATCAATTACCCAAATACCCAATGAGTCATAACTGTACACATAATCAGAGTTACTGTAATCCAATCTTCCGGCGTAGCCTGCTTCAATTATTCCCTTTACTCCGACAGGTGATGTGTAATCTAATTGTAAACGATAACTTTCACGCGGATTTATTTCGTCAGCTTTACGTTTTTCAGGATTATTATCTATTATAATTCCCAGCTCATCAGTGAGGTACTTGTCTTGATGATCAATTCGTGAACCGTCCCAGTTGGAGTAGTATAACAATGCCTCAAATTTCTGATTCGGTTTTTTTAGTTTCAGTGTATAGGTTAAATCAATATTATATGCCGTACCCGAATACCCGATAGCATTATCGCGTAAATAATAGTCATCCGTGTTTGCCGGCGTTGTCCATTCATGATAATATAAATCCGAAAGTCGCTCAAACTCTCTGTTTCCATACCTCCCAGAAAGGCTAATTGTATTATTATCATTGATATAATAATCCACTCCTCCCTGAAAACCCAGTCCGTATATGTTCATATTCCTGTCTCCTGAATAATTCATAAAATAGTTGGTATCAGGATAATAGGTTATTCTATTCTGCATACTTGTACCGTAGCGCATTTCATCACGATAATCAATGCCGGCTACAAAATTAAATTTTCCCGTTTTATAGTTTAGCAATGCATTTCCTTTATAACGACTTTGTGTTCCGGCAGAAAGGTTTATCACACCATTAAAACCGGCTGCTCTTTTCTTTTTCATGATGATATTTATAATGCCCGCAGCACCATCAGGATCAAATTTAGCAGATGGATTGGTAATAATTTCAATATTTTCAATAGAATTTGCGGGTATTTGCTGCAAAACATCGCTTGCCTCCAAAACTGTTGGTTTTCCGTCAATCAATACTGTAAAATTAGTACTTCCGCGTAATTCCACATTCCCGTCAATATCTACATTAATCGAAGGAGTATTTTCCAAAATATCTACTGCGGTTCCTCCGGCAGAGTTCATATCCTGACTCACATTTACTACTTTTTTATCAATCTTATATTGAACATGAGCTTTATCTGCAACTACATTTACCTCCTCCATCTCTACAGAAGAAGTTTCCAGTACAATTTTACCCAAATCCTGCTCAATGCCTTGCCCTTTTCCTCTTCCTTTCGGGAATAAGTAAATCGGTTTTATTATTTTGGTATTAAACCCGATAAATTTGATGTGCATTGCATAAGCTCCGAGTCTGATTTTATCTATTCTAAAATGTCCTTTTGCATCGGTAATTCCTCCCGTAACCAGCTTATTATCATGCAATGAAAAGATGGATACGGTAGCATATTCAACAGCCGTTCCGTCTCCGTCAAATACTGTTCCGCTTAATACTCCGTTGGCAGGTATTTCGCGCTTCCCGCTTCCTTCTGGATGTTGCTGAGCCAAAACATTTAAACCCAAAGCAACAAAAAAGATTATCCCCAAAAATCTTAATATTTTCATAATTTAATTTTAAATTTTAATTCATCAATTTTCAACTGTTTATCAAAGTATAGTATTCTTACTTCATAATAAGACACCCTAAGTTGATAAAACTTGCGCCCAAACGAATATTTTTTTTCTTGTAAGATAAAATGTATTTTTGCAGCAGATAAAAAAGCTTGAAAAAGCCATGCAACAACAAATTTTAAATACTTTAAAAAAACTTCATCCCAATTTTAACGAAGATGACTTTTCCTCTTTGTGGAGATATTTAATTCAAATCTACGGAAGTGAAACAAATATTGAACAAAACAAATTAAATCGAGCCATTGAACTAGCAAAAATAAGTGTATGGGAAATTAATCTGGGCAGAATTGCCATAATTTCTACTTTCGTATATGTTTTTTCTGATAATGAACATTATAATGATGAAGAAATAGGGCTTTTTTTTGGAGAGGAAGTTGAAAAAATTGTTTCGGGACTTATCAAAATACCGGTTATTCAACTGGATAAATTGAGTATTCAAACAGAAAAATTCATCAATTTACTTTTAACTATTTCTACTGATGTTCGCTCAATTTTAATCAAGCTGGCAGAAATGCTTTTTCGTTTACGAAATTTAAAGGACAGTAACACTCAGGAACAAATTAAAACGGCTTCCGAAATATCTGTTTTGTATGCACCAATTGCTCATCGTTTAGGGCTTTATGCAATTAAAACAGAAATGGAAGACCTTTCGATGAAATATCTTCATACGAAAACTTATAAAGATATTGCCAAAAAACTGGAAGCTACAAAAGCTGCACGAAACAATTATATTGAACAATTTATTGCACCACTGAAAGAAGAGCTGTTAAAGCAAAATATTCAGTGTGAAATAAAAGGTCGCCCAAAATCCATATTTTCAATATGGAACAAAATGAAAAAACAAGGTGTTGAATTTGACGAAGTATATGATAAATTTGCCATCCGTGTGATTATTGATACTGATTTATCGCAAGAAAAAGCAAAATGCTGGCAAGTTTATTCAATTATTACCGACAAATACATTCCAAATCCACGCCGTTTGCGAGACTGGATATCGGCACCCAAAGCAAGTGGTTACGAATCCTTGCATACTACGGTTATTGGACCCGAAGAAAAATGGGTGGAAGTGCAAATACGGACACGCCGAATGGACGAAATTGCAGAAAAAGGACAGGCAGCTCACTGGAAATACAAAGAAAACAAAGCCGGGCAGGGAAAATCTGACTGGTTGGGAAAAATCAGAGAGGTTCTTGAAAAACCTGAAAAATCTTTTCAGCAGGAAAATAATGAAGATAAAGCAAAGCTTTATACCGATGAAATTTTTGTTTTTACACCTGATGGTGATTTAAAAAGACTGCATAGAGGACATACCGTACTTGATTTTGCATTTTCAATACACACAAGCATTGGTGAAAAATGTACCGGAGCCATTGTAAACGGAAGAATTGAGAATATTCGTCATGTATTAAAAAATGGTGATGAAGTAAAAGTTTTGACTTCAAAAAATCAAAAACCAAAGTACGAATGGTTGGAGATCGTAAAAAGTCCACGTGCAAGAGCCAAAATAAAAAGAGTAATCAAAGCTGAAGCTTATAAAGACTTAGATTTTGGCAAAGAAGCTGTGAAGCAGAAATTAGCTCAGCTAAAAATTGGTTTTAATGATATAAATATCAATCAATTAGTAAATTATTTCGGCTTTAAATCAACACTTGATTTTTATCAGGCAGTAGGCGAAGGTAAGCTGGATATTCATAAAATAAAAAAGGCTTTTGTCGAAATATCTGAAAAAGAACACGAAGAGAAACATGAAAGTGAAAGTGAATTACGTATTTTTAGTAAAGCGGTAAACCCTACTCGTTCTGATGATTTTCTGATAATAGAAAATAGTCTTCAAACCATTGATTATCATTTGGCAAAATGTTGTAATCCAATACCTGGAGATGAAATTTTTGGTTTTGTTACTGTAAGTAAAGGTACAAAAATTCATAAAAAAACATGTCCGAATGCCAAGGATATGTTTACACGGTTTCCATACCGGATTGTAGAAGCAAAATGGAATACAGAGCGAGAAACGGGTGAATTTAATGTGCAATTATTTATCAGCGGAAAAGATAAAGTAGGGATGATTAATACCATTACGCAAATAATTGCTAAAGAATTTAAATTAAATTTACGGGCTATTACTATTCATCCGCGAAAAGATAACCTGTTTGAAGGAGTTATCATAACATCGGTTAATAACTCAAAACAATTGAACAATTTAATTGACCGACTGAAAAAAATTGAAGATGTTTACGAAGTAAAAAGAAAGGTAAAATAATTTTGGATATTTAGATAATTGGAGATTAGAAATTAATCCAGTAACTAATTGTCTAATAGTTAATTATCCAATAACTAATTAATTGTAATATGAGCAAAATAGCATGGAAACCCGGAACCGTACTTTACCCTTTACCTGCCGTTATGGTAAGTATGGGTAGTACACCCGAAGAATATAATATCATCACTATTTCATGGACAGGCACCATCAACAGCGACCCGCCAATGTGCTATATTTCGGTACGTCCGGGCAGACACTCGTATGATATACTGAAACGCAATATGGAATTTGTCATTAACCTGACCACCAAGGATTTAGCTCATGCAACGGATTGGTGTGGCGTAAAATCGGGCAAAGATTTTGACAAATTTAAAGAAATGAAACTGCATACCGAAAAAGCTCAAAAGGTAAAAGCACCATTGATTAAAGAATCTCCGTTGAATATCGAATGCAAAGTAAAACAAATTATCCCGCTCGGAACACACCACATGTTTCTTGCCGAAGTGGTTGCTGTAAATGCCGATGAAGCTTTGATTGATAAAGAAACCGGTGCTTTTAAACTAAGCAGTGCAGGCTTAATTTCCTATGCACACGGTTTTTACTATAAACAAGGTACGGAAATCGGCAAATTTGGTTTTTCGGTAAATAAAAAAAATCGTTGGCGGAAGAAGAAAAAAGGATGATTTTTTTCAAATCCAGCCCAGACTGCCAAAAATAATTGCGCTCACAATCACAATGGTATAAATTGTAGCTACCGTACTAATTTTTTGCTTGATGGTTTTCATATCATACACCCAAAATGCCACCCAAAAGAAAGTCATGTAACCAAAAACTATAATCAGCCAGGGTGCTTTGATGTTCCACCAACTGTATTCCCAGGTAAGCATATCTGCAAGGTTGAGTAATACCTCAATAAAAACGGAAAATACAGAGCCGACAATAGCAATAAACCATCGGTTATTGATACCCAATATTTTCAAATTTTTATCTTCCGGCAATAGTTTTGCCCATACAATTCCGGCTATCGAAAACATAAAAGCAATTTCAATATTCAAACCGATTAAAATGAGGTAAGCCGTTTTTCCCGGAGCTGTCCACAATGCAGCATATCCTGTAAAGTGTAAAATCAGTGAATTAATAATTTCATTAATCCAGTCCATACCCCAAAATGCAAGACCGGCAAAAATCAGGTTCCAATTTTTTCGCTCCGTTTCTTGCGCATAGATATAAAAGGTAAGAGCCAGCAGAGGAATAACATACCATTGCAACAGGGAAGGGTCGCGCAAATTTTTTAAAGCCTGCTGTGTAAAAGTTGTAAATTCATTCATAATGGTTAGTTTTAGGATAAAAACTTAAAGCTATAAAATTAATCATTTATGGTACTACTGCAAAGTTAGTGGGTAAATCAATAAATATAAAGTTTTACCATTAATTTGATAAACATTAAATATTCAACACTCAATATACAATATTC
>JALWNR010000171.1 GCA_027083715.1 Bacteroidales bacterium | reverse complement strand
CAAATATTGTAAATGATTGGGTGGGAAAAGAAATTAAACTTCCTTTGATCCCTGAAAAAAATGAACATGATAATTATTCGACAAACTTAAAGATTGTAACAAGAATTAATGGAAACTGTTACCCTTATGATGAGCGATAATCGTTCTCTATCCATGGACTCACGCTTTTGGGGTTTTGTACCCGAAAGCGATATTGTGTGCAAGGCGGTTTTGGTACTTTTTTCCTATAACGAAGGTTTTAGATGGGACAGGTTTTTTAAAACCATTAACTAAGAATAAAAAATTTAAGACAATGTGCATATTCCTGTGATATTGCCCCCATTCCGATCACATTGCTCCCCTGCTGAAATAGGTTTACAAACAATTAACCCGCAAAATTCAGACATTAGCTTTAATCCGCAAGTCACAGTGTGAGTAATCTAATAAACAGCAAGTTACAATAATTGCATTTCACCTAAACTGAGCGATTGCAGACAAAGAAAATTGCCAATGCTTTGGTGCTAAAAGCTTTTCACAAATTTTGAGGACACCTTATTGGTATGTGAAAAATTTTGAAAAGTCTTTGAGTGCCAAATGATTGGTGATTATCAAAGTTTGTAATCGCTCAGTTTAGGTTTCACTTTTAATCAACAACTCACACCGTGACAACTTAGCGATAGCGATTTCACGAAGCAAAGCAAGTAATCAGATAGTTAATTGTTAGGCTTCTGAATTAATATATTACTCATTTCTTTTAATCGTTATTTCAATTTCATAATTATACGGGCCATAATTAATAAGGTCTTCCCACATAGTAATATCAAGATAAACTCCCATTAAAGTGCCGGATGTAGTATGATTAAAAGTATATGAATCAGATGGTGAATTGAAAGAATAAATCTCACCATCGGAATAAGTCCCGCTTGAGGATCTTACATAAACACGCAGACCAACATTCATTGACCACAAATCGGACATATTTCCGGAAATTAACTTAAACTCGACAATATCACCGTTTTCTAAATCAAGATTAAAACAATCGGCATCAAAATTTCTATACGATGCAGCACTATAAATACTATACGATCCTGAATAGCCTCCTTTTATACGATATTTATCCAAATCAAAAGTAACATCTTCCGCATCCCAATAATGTGTATCGTATTGCAAACTTGAGCTTACGTTTTCGTTGTTTCGTTCTGATTCATAAATAGTTTTTGAGATTACGCCATAACATGTTTCAGAATCAATGCTAGTGCGCGAAGTTGCAGCATCATGAGCAATTACTTTATAGTAATAACCTCTACCCAATTCAATGGTATTATCCGTATATTCGGTCGAAACAAGGTCGCTGGCTATTTCCGAAAAATATCCCGTAGATTCTTTGCGTTTGATCGAATATGTTACTCCGGTAACATCCACAGCAGTCCAACTGATACTAATTGAGGAAGCAGATGTTGTAGCCGTAACATCAGTAGGCGGAGGCAGCGCCGGCATTTTGGGTGAATCGGAAATTGTGCCGGATAAAGGACCTGTAAAAATACCGTTAACAGCTTGTATCCTGTATTTATATTTTTTTGTGGGATCAAGATTCTTATGTTCCAGATAGGTATCTGAGGTATTTATCTTATTGGAACTTGTGCTTGGGTCTGAATTATCATCAGTCCAAAAAACGTTGTATGATGTTGCGTTTGTAACCCCCCACCATGCCAGATAGATTTCCTCTTCCCTTGCATAAGTTGAAAGGCCTTCGGGTTTATCTAATTCAATTGGGTCAATATTTATATAAATTTCGTCTTCACCCGTCATCCCTGCATCGTTGGTTGCTATTGCGCTTATTTTGTGTTCACCTACAGCTAAACCTGTTGAGTTTAGCGTATAATTAAGTAAGAATCCAGAATATTCGGATAATTTGCTTCCATCAATAAAAACCTCAGTTTTTTGAAGCCCGCCTTCCGGGTCGCTTGCCTGAACACTGATTGATATATCCTGACCACTTTCAAATGTGCTTCCGTTACCGGGTGAAAGAATTTGGCAGTCAGGTGCTTCATTTTTTTCGCAAGCAAATAAAATAAATAAAACAAATATATAAATTAGCTTTTTCATAATTATGGATTTTAAATTAAAATTTGCATCATTGTATCTAAAATGTAAAACCTATAGATAAGGTAAATATATTGGTCGTATAATTCTCTTCCCAATACTGCCAATAGCCGTATAATTGGTATTTGTAATCAGTACCGATTCCGGAATTTAATATGCTGTAGTTTGCTTCAATTGTAACAATTTTTGCAAACTCTATACCCCCGCTTATACTAAAATAATAACTACCCCATGAATATGCATCAGAAAATCGATCATCCGGAACCATAACGTTATCTGTAATGGCGAAAATGTTATACCCATTATCGAGTTTTACATACGGACTAATTTTTTCGTTACTGGAAAATTTATATTTCAGCGATAAATATAGCGGCCACCAATATAAAATCCCTTCTTCACTTTCAGGGTATGTCCACAGCCAACCCATTTCCGTATCTTCAGTTTTCAGATTGTAAAAACTAAACCCGAGTCCTATTCCAAGTTTTTTTAAAGAATTGCCTTTAAAAGGATAAAAATGTGCTTCGATAAAAATGGTTGGAACAGCAGATTTCATATCGTATTTATTATCATTGTTCCCTTTAACCGATTTCAACAGGTTAAATCCTGCCTGAAATGTAAAATCAAACTTATTTTCTTTTTGTGCTTTTGCGGAACCAAAAAACAAAAGACACATAAAAAAGCTAAGTAAAATAAGCGTTTTTTTCATTTTTTATCAGTTTAATATTCTACTCAAAATATGTTTACTTATAGATTAAAATCTCTACAATTTAATGCACATATATAAAGTTAGTAAAATAGAACTGACTAAAAAAGTAAGGATTAATAAACGACAGGGCTGTTTTATTTAACGTAAGACTTATTTTTTTTAACGTAATTTACATGGTTGGTAATTTGAAGCGCACAAGAGTTCCGGCAGCTTTGTTGTCCGGCTTATAGATATCAATTATATCAAAACTAATTTTTTGTTTATATTTTTGAGCCAATAAGCTGATACGCTGGTTGGTAATATCAACAGCTTTCGATTTATGTTTTGAGTTATTTAATTCGATAGATTGTTTTCTTCCGATTCCGTTATCTTGAATTTCTATTATCAGAAACCCATTTTTTAATTTGTAAGAAATATTGATTAAACCGTCGTTCCCCGCTTTGGGCTTAATTCCATGCAAAATGGCGTTTTCAATAAAGGGCTGCGTAAGCATAGGTGGTACATTAAGCTCTTCCGTATCAATATTATCATCTATTTTAATTTCATAATTGAATTTACCCTGCATACGCAACTGTTGTAGTTTTAAATAATTTGAAGCCAACTGAATATCTTCATCAAGGGAAATCAGGTTTTGCGAAGAACTATTAAGTACGCTACGCATCAAATTGGCAAAATCGGCTAAATAAGTACTTGCTTCTATCGGGTTGTTTTTTAAAATAAAGTTTTGTATTGCCGAAATTGAATTAAATATAAAATGAGGGTTCATTTGGGTGCGAAGTAATTTTTGTTCCAACTCCGTTGCCTTCTGCTTGGATTTAAGCTTGTGTTGTTTAAATATTAATGCTCCAATTATTATCAAAGCAAATAAAATGATTGACAATAAGTAAAAAGTAAGTTTAAAACGTTCGTGTCTTAACTTGTCTAATTCTTTTTCTCGTGAAAGCTCTTCAATTTCTTTTTGTTTTTTATTGTTCTGATAAATAGCTTCGAGTTGGTTTTGATGGCGAATATTTTCTTTTGTAAAAATACTGTCTTTAATTTCCGATGCCAAACGCTCAAATTGATATGCTTTCTGATAATTCTTTTTTAATGAGTATATTTCGGCAATCAGCTGATAAACTGTTCCTATATCTTGTTCAATATTATGATTTTTTGAATATTTCTCGCCTTTTTTTGCATATTCCAAGGCTTTATCCGGATTGTTATTCATTATATACAATTCCACATAGGTAATGTATGACCTGGAAACATAAAAAGGAATAGCCTCTCCGGAAATTACCTTATCCAAGTATATTTTAGCACTATCAGGTATATTAAGCTTTACAAAAGCTTCTGCTAAATCAAGATGCACCAATGGGATAAAATTTTTGCTGCCAATTTTTTCGGCAATAACCAAAGTTTTTCTTAATATTTCTAAAGTTTTTTCGTATTGATCAAAAACAGTATAGTATTGGCTTAGGTTTAATAAAGATTTGCATAAGTTCAGGTTGTTATTTGCCAATTTGGAATATTTCATTGAAAGATCAATGTATTCTTTCATTTTTTTGTAATCTTTCTGTTCATATTTCACAAAAGTTAGTTGAAGATAAATACCTGAAATGGCATTGTAGTTCTTTTGCAGTTCAAAATACTTTAAAGCATCCAAGCAATATTCTGCAGCCAACTTATAGTTGGAATAAAATAAATATATATTGGCTATATATACCTTTGAAGAGTTAATGTAATATTTGTCTCCTATTTGTCCGGCAATTTTTAATGATTTTTTAAAATTTTGCAAAGCAAGGTCATTTTTCCCTTTTTCAAACATAAAAACAGCTTTGGCAAAATAAACGGTAACTAAAGTTTTTTCAGCTCCAATTTCTATTGCTATTCGCTCGGCAGTATCATAAATTATTGATGATGAGTCAGGATTTGTTTTTTGTAATTTTAAGGCAGTTAATAATAAATGATTTACTTTGGATGTATCCTCAAGGGTTTGACTGAATACAAAAGGAAACCCGAAAAAAAAGAACAAAAGGATGCTTGTAATAAAGTTTTTGGTTTTCATATCAGGTTTTCAAGAATATTCAAAACATAATCTCTTTTCCTAACCGAAACAGGTATTTTTGTTAGGTCATTTAACAGTAGGTATCCGCCATCTTTTTTCATGTAGCTGCTAATGTAGTCTATATTTATTAAATGAGATTTATGAACCCTTAAAAAACCTGAACTAGAAAGTATCTCATCATACTCTTTTAAGGGTTTGGAAACCATAATCCTTTTTGAATCGACAAGAAAAAAAACAGTATATGGCCCATCTGATTCACAACGTACTATATCATTTATTTTAATGATAATAAAACGCTCTGATGTTTTTAATACCAATTTTTTAAGTTTGTCCAGAGATTTTGAGTTAGCCTGTAATGCTTCAAGTTTTAATTTTTGTAACTCAGCGGTTTCAAACTCATTTTTTACCCTGTTTACTGCTTCAATTAACTCTTTGGGGTTTACCGGTTTCAGCAAATAATCTGCGGCACTTACTTTTATGGCTTTTAAAGCAAATTCTTCAAAAGCAGTTAAAAAAATAATTTTGAAATCAGCATAAAAAACTTGTTTTAATATATCAAAAGCTGTCCCATCCGGTAGGTTTATATCCAATAGTAATAAATCCTGTTTGTTTATGGTTAAATAATCAACAGCTTCTTTTACCGATTGTGCCGTTTTTTCAATACTTACTTCATTGCAATAATCTTCAATAATCGTTATTATCGAATTTAACGTTTTGATTTCATCTTCAACAATTAAGATTTTAAACATGAAAACGGTAATAAAGTTTTACTTACTACAAATATATCTAAAATAGAATGTATAAAAAAATAAAGTAACTAATCAGTGTCGAAGATAAAGAACAGTTTTTTAATGTTTTAAGCATTCGAATTGAATATTTGAATGCTGAATTAGTTTTTTCAGCAAATAAACTGTTGTGTGTACCATATTTTGCATCAATGGATAAACAGGTGCAAATATTACAAAAAGAAAACTCCAGACTTAAACGTCATCAGCTACGGTTAAAATTTTTAACGTAGTCATCGACAAAATTTTCAAGACTTGGTATGATAAGAACATGCCTGACAGGACACTAAGGTATATTACAACGGAAAAAATTCGCCGATGCATTTAAAAATAAGGGGTAATGTTAACTATAATTAGAAAAACTCATGCTTGTTGTTAATATTATTATTTTGCCTGAAAAACAAAAAAAACACCTTTTTCTTGCATTTTAAAATTCACTCTATTATATTTGCCCTTACCTAAAACCAAATTAACTAATGAATAAACTAAAAGCAACACGGCACTCATTTTGCAGAGAGAGAGAGAGAGAACTCCAGCCTTATGCAAAAGCCACTTATGCGCATACCCACTGCCGGAAAATTCGCAACCCAAGTTAAATAGTATATTAGACATTAGTCATTGGAAATTAGTCATTAATGACCAATCCGCCAGTGGTCAGGCAAGTTATACCAAAAGAAAAAGGGAACATACAAAATATTCGTCCAAACGTGCATTTAAACTTCAATTCTGGTAGCTCCCTTTGGGGGCAAAGGTACAAAATAATTGGCAAAGCTACATGCTTTAAGTTCTTGAAATGATAAACAGAACTGAAT
>JALWNR010000170.1 GCA_027083715.1 Bacteroidales bacterium | reverse complement strand
GCTGTATGTTTTCGCTTTAACTTCATCTCTTCGGCAACACCTTCATGACAGCGATAACATAAATCAGGGGTTTTTTGTTTCAAAAACGAACCAAACTCATTTTTATGCGGGTCATGACATTTATTACACCTTCCACTACTTACCGGATTATGTACCACATTGGTTTCAGGAATTTCAAGCTCATGGCATTCATTACATAAAGTAACTGCCTTTTTTTGGGTAAGCAACATTTTATTTTTTGATGCATGGATTGCATGACATTTTTTACAATCATTATTCAGCTTTTCTTGATGCGGATTTTTTCCTGCCTGCAAATTATCATGACATTTAAAACACAAATTAGGGACAGTATCGGGCAATAAATAACTTTGCTTGTTACTATGTGGGTCATGACAATTAAAACAACTTTCTTTTGCTGCCGTATGTTTCCTTCTCAGTTTCATTTCAGCTGCAACACCATCGTGGCAACGATAACATAAATCAGGCATACTTTGCTTTAAAAATGAAGAATCGTTAGATTGATGTGAATCATGACATTTATGGCAACGTCCGCTACTTACAGGATTATGCACAACATTTCCTTCGGGAATATTTAGCGGATCATGGCATTCATAACACAGTTTTACTGTTTTCTTTTCTTTAAGGAGCTTTTTATTTTTAGAACTGTGCGAATTATGACACATAATACACTTGCCTTCTTTTGCGGGTGCGTGTAGAAATTCTTTGTTTTGCATATCCTCATGGCAAGAATAGCAAAGGTTTGGAACTTTTTTAACTAAGTTGAATCCTTTTACACCTTCAAGTGGATGTTTTTGTCCATTGGCTTGATGACATTTAGTACATGATTCTTTAACCGGAGTATGTTTTCTCTTTTGCTCTAAAATCTCTTTATGACACTCCATACAACTTTCGTCCTGTGGAGTAAATACAGTTGAATGTATAGCATTTGTATCTGCATAAACAACTCGTTCAATAGTATAAGTACTGCCCGGATTTGGATTAAGTCCGGAAATCCATATTAATATTGTAATGAGAAATTCTTCCATATTAAGATTTATAATTTAAATTTCCTGATAAGCTTACCATACACACTGTAAAAAAGATTATCATCACCAATATTTTTACGTTGATATAAATCAATGCCCGCTTTAAAAGTCAATTGTCTATAAGTAGTTTCAAATTCAGTTTTGCCGGTAAATAATTCTAAATCAATTCCGTCTCCATTTTGTTTACGATATCCTGCTTCTGTGGATATTCTTGTTCTGGCTTTAAAACGATAAATAACTTTAGCTGTTACATCAATAAATTGCTGTGGTATTTTATCTACTGTTTTTTCATAATTACGCACATTTCCATATAATGAACATAAAAGTCGCTTATAAAATGTTTTTTGCAAATTTAGGTGGTACCTCATCATAGTGTAAGGAATAATATTGCTTTGATAATCATTATATTCAATACCGGCACTTATAAAATCAACATCGAGCTTTGCCCCAATAATAGTTTGATTAAAATGGTTTAAAGTAATATGCTCAACATTTGTAAGCACAGGATAATCTTGCATCGCTTTTGTATAATACATTTCAACCAAATGACCAAACAAGCGAACATTGGCAGAAATAGTGTTATTATTTGCAATATATTGATACGATCCGGGTTGTAAAGCCCTATAATCAACAAAAACTTCTTGATTATTCGGTATTTGTCCACCGGGGAGGCGTTGAATTTCAACGTAATCATTTCTCTGAATCAAAATATAGTCAAAATCTCTTAAATAAACAATTGTTCCGGTAATATCCTTAACAACAACAGTTGTTAAATCAATATAAGGTCTGTTTAAAATAGTAATTTCTCCGTCGGACAATATGAGCTCTTCATTAAACACATTTATGTATGAATCCTGCGATTGCATATCCTGAAATTGTCTGAAATACCGATAAGTTAAATTAAGATGTCCTTTAAAAGGTATTTTTTTTGAATACACAATATCTATCCCCATTCGCTTGTTATCTTCATTATAAACTGTATGGTTGAGTTTGTAATACTCAAACCATACATTCGTATTCAAACTTTCATACAATTGATGTTTAAGGGAAGTTCTTATTCTGTTTTGTTTTAGATTTTGAGAGGGTTGTTTTAAGTTATAAAACAAATAGTCGGCAATAAAAGTAAATCTTTGAGGAAGTTTGAACAAAAGCTGTTCATTTGCTTGAAATCTTCTATATTCATTACTGCCTCTTTGATTATAATCATTAATTAAAGATCGAAAACTGTATTTCTTTTTAGTATCAAAATAAACCGAATTTTTCAGGAATGTATTGTCCACAACATTTTCAACCGGAGCTAAATCACCATCTCTACGAAAATAATTATCGTGAGAGTAACTAATTTCATTAATATCCCTTTCCGTGAAAGATTTTGAAACTCTGGTTAAAAAGCTTTTTTGGTCCATTTGAAAAACACGCTGTGTGGCAATTTCTTCCTGATCCCACAAACTTTGGCTGTAATTAATATTGATAGGTGCCACCTTATTTCTAAATGATAAACTAGTTCCCCAACGTTTATTGTTTGCTTTAAGGCTTGTTAAATTTTCTCTGTTATTAATGCTTTGATTTAAATTAAGAAAAGCATTAATCGTAAGATCATTTTGCTTAAATAAAATTGTTCTTAGATCTAGTTTCCCTAATGTTCTGACTTCTGAGCGGTCAGGAATATTTATATAGAGCTCATTTCCTGTCTCGGGGAAAAAGGCAGCATTTATATCCAAAGTCATAAATCGGGGATCCCAGAAAAAACTTTTTGCTTTTAAATTTATTCCACCCGATATGTAGGCACTTTGATGAAATTCATAATATTGGTTAAAAGTACGCTGGTTTCCTCGATAAAATGAATAAACATTAAAATCACCGTTTAAATTGGTTAATTTCCAAATACCAACCGAAGTAATAGGCTGTTGTGCCAAACTACCAGCAGATAATAGAAAAAATAAAGCAAAGTATGTCGGTTTAAGTACTTTCAATTTTACACTTATTTAGGTTTAATAAAAAATCTGTTGTCTCCGCCATGCGGGTTATGACATTTTGTACAAGTTTTATCTGTATTTTTATGATAATTGGTTTCAAAAATCAATTTTTTATCATGACAATTTAAGCATAATGCATTCCCTTGTTTTTTCAATAGTTTAAATGTTTTTGTTACATGCGGACTATGACATGTTGTACAATATTCACCGGCAACCGGTCCATGTACATATTTTAGTTTATTATTGAAATTTTCATGGCATTTATAGCATGAACCTTTTTGAGGCATAAACCTGTTATCACCACCATGCGGGTTATGACACTCTGTACAATTTGAAATATCGTTGTCCTGATGATAACGACTGTTGAAAACCAGCAACGAATCGTGGCAAAAAGTACATAACTTTTGTGTTGTCCGTAAAAGTAATTTATCCGTTTTTGATTTGTGTGGGTTATGACAAGAAGTACAAAATCCTCCACCAACAGGGCCATGAATAGATTTATAAATTTCGGAAAAATCATCATGACAATTATAACATAATTGAGGCTGGGGCTTAATAGTTTTACCCATTGAGCGCTGATCATGACAACTCTCGCATTGTTTTTTTTGGTAAGGAGCATGATAAAACATTGCCGGAACAAGATTATTTGTTGCCGTAATGTTTGTACTATCTGCTGCCAAAATACTATCAACTGATGCTAAATACTCTGTTGTATCCGGTATAGGAACACCATCAAAAAAGAACGATAAAACTTTATAGCTTTTTTTGGGTGTACAAGCCATAAAATAAGTTGTCGTTATGAACAAAATGCTTAGCATATGTATTTTTCCTATTTTTTGCATTCAAATTATTGATTTATGTTTCGGGCTTCTACCCTTGCATATATATTTAGTTTGTTTCCTCCGTATAAGTTAGTAACCAGTATTAAATATTTTATACTAAACTTGGGATCAACATATTTTTGAAAATACCTTTTATTGTTATAGTTGATATCTATCTTTGCGGGCAAAGACATACTGCCCGGTCCGCTGTAAGCTCCACCAAAAAACATTAATAATTGTTTTTTCTTATCAAATATTTGAATGTTCTGAAATGCAGCATCTACAACATAAAGATTTTCCTCATTATCCAATGCAATCCCTTTAGGACGAACAAATTGTCCAAAACTTTTACCATAACTTCCCACAGAACCGATAAACTCACCGGAATGATTGTATATTTTAACCTTAAAACTACCAAAATCAGTTACATAAACTTTGTCTTGTGTAACACTTATATTTGTTGGTTGGTTTAAGTATGCCTCAGCACCATGCTCTATTTCAGGAAAATACGATAGATGACTGTAAGTTGAATCGTTTTTATAAAGCTCAATATGATGATTTTTTACATTTGCTACCCAAATTGTGTCTTCAGTAACAAAAACATCAGTCGGTTTAAAATTCTCAGCTTCACCAAAAGCATTTACATATCCGCCTTTATCATCAAATACTACTATTTGCCTGCGATTTCCATCCGCTACATATAAATAGCCTTTTTTATCAACAAAACAACTAATGGGCAATTTTAAGGTTCCTCTTCCTTGTGGTATAAAATAATCGAATGTATTTTTTTCTAAATCAATAATAACTATACCTTTAACTCCTGTATCACAAACGTATATTTTTCCATTATGGATTTTAACCCCATACGGTTTAAGCATGGTTTTAGGCTTAGCCTCACCAAAAATAAATTTATTAAAGCCCGATTGTTCACCTTCAATATCAGTTGAACTGTTAATGCTTAAAAGGAATTGTATTTTAGCCGTATCGGGAGGTAAAGGAAAAAAAGTATATTCTTTAGGAACAGCTTGCTTTTTTTTATTATGAATACAAGATACTGATAAAAACAATAATCCGGCTATTATGATATACAAAAGAAAGAGTCTTTTCATTATTTTTTTATTTATATCAATAAGAAAGGCGATATTAAATCGCCCTTTGAAATTTTATAATCTTCATAACAATCACTTGTTATGACAAGTTAAACATAATGCACTTCCTGTGTTCGACATCCTTAAAAAGCTTCCGTTAATATTGTCATGTACATCATGGCACGAAGCACACTCTAACTGACCACTAAATAACATAGTAGATGAAATAGTTCCTCCTAAAGCAGGTCGGGTAGTAGGATCATATAAACCTCCATCAGTAGTGGCTAAAGCCGGATCATAGGTGAAAGAGATAGGATGATCATTACTAATATCTGTTCCTACATTAGCATATCCGGGAACATAGGCAGAACCGGTTGTTGTACCACCAAAGTTTTCCAAAGCTACTGTTCCATCATGGCAGCTTAGGCAAAGCCTTGAATTTGAGGTAGAAGATCCTACCGGATCAACAACTGAACCCGCTGCATCAAAAGTTGGTGAACTATACAACGTGTATGAGCCAACAGAAGATAGTTGACGATTCCACAATGGTGCATTTGCTGTTGCAGTTCCATTGTGTGGTGTATGACACACAATACAGATTTCATTATTTGCCCATGCATTTGATGAAAAATCATGTCCGGAACCTGTTATTTGTCCAAAACTAAAATTTGCAAAAGCAAATAATGCAATCAGTGTAAAAAATAATTTGTACCTTTTCATAATTGGTTATATTAAACGTTTATAAAATATTAATTTACTTTAACTATTCAAACCACATACCATTATTCGTAACATTTTGATTACAAGACAATTACAAACACATTGATATAAAAGCACAAGATTAACACCGGTAATATAAATCAATGTTTTTATTGATATATAACAAGTTTATAATTAACCAATCAAAAAACAAATGTAATTGATTGATAATCATATATGTTAAACAGCATTTTTGTGTGAAAAAGTTGTAGAGTAAATTTTACAGAAGCTTATAATGCCGCACAACATGAGGGAAATAACCCATTAGGCTGGGTTAAATGCCCCATGTAACTAAATTCCGTACTTCTTTTGTTTATATCTTAAAGTATCTCTTGAAATACCTAACAGCTTTGAAGCACGTGTTTGATTATAATTTGTTTTTTGAAGCGCTTGCGCAATCACTTGTTTTTCAAGCTCATACAAAGAAATTCCTTGTTCCGGTAATTTAAAGTCATATTCATCACTGCCCTGTTCAATACTTGATTTTAAATCTCTAATTTCTCTTGGAAGGTCTTTAATACTAATAGTATTATTACTTTCGAGGATAACCGCACGCTCCATTACATTTCTTAACTCCCTTACATTTCCAGGCCAATTATATTGTATAAGTGCTTGTACTACCTTTTCATCGATTGGCTGAACTCTTTTACCAAACTGCGAATTAAACAATCTTATAAAGTGATTTGCCAAAGCAGGAATATCATTTTTACGATCGCGCAGAGGAGGAATTGTTATTTGAAAAACT
>JALWNR010000169.1 GCA_027083715.1 Bacteroidales bacterium | reverse complement strand
AAAATAAACTGCTTGTCCCGGATTTAAGCGAAAAATAAAATGTTCCTTTTTTTTTAGTGAATACTTTTGTTTAGCCAACTTTTTACCCGTAATAATGCTATCAATAATATTATTATTTTTTATTTTATAAAAGTTTAAGTAGCTGATAAAGTGTGGTTTGATACGCAAAAAAATATCTTCATTTTTTTTATTATCAATATCAAGGGCAAGCCAATATGTATTATCTGAATATGTTGGCAAATCACTAATTTTATAATTAAAAGCACCTTGCCGATATTTTTTTATAAGCTGATTGCAAGAATAATTACTGTTGCTGTCAAGCAGCAAAGATACCTTATCTGTTAAAGAACGATGATTATCTTCTAAACCAAAAATAATAGTTTTTTGTGCTTTGCCGGAAAAAAAAATAAGCACTATAAACAAAAGCACTAAGCTAAATTTATTAAAATAATTATTTATCGTTTGTATATTTTTCAAGTTTTGGCGATTAAATGATTATATCAAATTTACATTAAATTTTTTAATTTGACATAAAGCCACACAATAAATTAAATTTTCATCTTATCTATATTTTTTAAACAAAAATTATTGTCTCATTACTTTTGTTTATAGCTTTGTCTCTGAAAAATTTTACCTCATCATAATTAAAGATGCAAAAGCAATATGATTTTTTGATCATCGGTACAGGAATGGCAGGCATGAGTTTTGCTCTGAAAGTTGCCGAACATGGTAAAGTTGCCATTATTACCAAATCAAAAGCAGAAGAATCAAACACCAATTTTGCTCAGGGCGGAATTGCAGCAGTAACTTATCATCCTGATAGTTATGAAAAACACATAGAAGATACTATAATTGCAGGAGATGGTTTATGCAAGCGTAATATTGTTAAAATTGTAGTTGCCGAAGCACCGGAGCGTATCAAAGAACTTATTGAATGGGGTACTGCTTTTGATACCAAACCCGATGGAAATTATGATCTGGCAAAAGAAGGCGGACACTCAGAGCACCGGATTTTACATCATAAGGATAATACCGGTAACGAAATACAAATCAGCCTGTTAAAAAAAATAAAAGAACATCCGAACATTGAACTGCTGGATTATCATTTTGCTATTGATTTAATCACTCAGCATCATTTGGGTTATCATGTTACACGCCATCAAAAAGATATTGAATGCTACGGGTGCTATGCACTGAATATTCGTACAAAAAAAGTAATTACATTACTGGCAAAAACTGTTTTTTTGGCTACTGGTGGTATCGGAAATGTTTATTACACAACAACCAACCCTACCATTGCAACAGGCGATGGAATTGCCATGGCTTACCGTGCAAAGTGCCTGATTGAAAATATGGAATTTGTACAATTTCATCCAACATCATTATACGAACCCGGAAAAAGACCTTCTTTTTTAATAACAGAAGCAATACGTGGTTTTGGAGCTGTTTTGAAAACACAAAAAGGAGAAAAATTCATGCATAAATACGATGAACGCGGCTGTTTGGCTCCACGCGACATTGTAGCACGTGCTATTGATAATGAACTGAAACTTTCAGGAGACGATTATGTATATCTGGATTGTACTCATCTGGATGCAAAGGAACTGATTAATCATTTTCCGAATATTTATCAAAAATGCAAAAGTATCGGTATTGATATTACACAGGATTTTATACCCGTAGTACCGGCTGCACACTACGTGTGTGGTGGTGTGATTACCGATGAAAAAGGCAGAACATCAGTAAAACGATTGTTTGCAGCCGGCGAAGTTTCATCAACCGGTTTACATGGAGCCAACAGACTGGCTTCCAACTCCTTGCTCGAAGCAGTTGTGTTTGCACACCGTGCTGCACAGCAAGCCGTTAAAGAATTACCTGATTATAAAATAAATAATGAAGTGCCCGATTGGAACGATGAAGGCACCTCGCATCCTGAGGAAATGATTTTAATCACTCAGGAATTTAAGGAACTACAACAAATTATGAGTAATTATGTTGGTATTGTACGCTCAAACCTCCGGCTGAAACGCGCACTTGACCGTCTGGATATTATCTATAAAGAAACCGAAAATTTATACGAAAAATCTACCATATCTCCTAAACTTTGCGAATTGCGCAATGCTGTAAATGTTGCTTATATTGTTATAAAAATGGCAAAAAACCGCAGAGAAAGCCGTGGTTTACATTATAACATTGATTATCCTGAAAAAAATAAAATTTTAGATACTTAGTCCCTGATTTTTATTTATTCTCTTATTTTTTTACTTTCGTTACTGAATAAATTAGATTTTTATTATGACAAATACAGAACAAACATTAAGCAATAAACAATATAAATTAATAAACCGAATTATCGGGTGGGTAGTTTTTATTATCGCATTTACCACTTATTTTCTTACCATTGAGCCCACAGTAAGTTTTTGGGATTGCGGAGAATTTATTTCCAGTTCGTTTAAGTTGGAAGTTGGTCATCCGCCCGGAGCACCTTTTTTTATGCTGATGGCAAAATTTTTCTCTTTATTTGCTTCGGATGTTACACAGGTGGCAGCCATGATTAATACCCTATCCGCACTAATGAGTGCACTTACTATTTTATTTCTTTTTTGGAGTATTACGCACATTGCCAAACGTATTACAGGCGAAGAAAAATCGCTACAAGTTTCTAATTCGGTTGCTATATTTTTTGCAGCAGCTGTAGGTGCACTGGCTTATACTTTTTCTGATACTTTTTGGTTTTCGGCAGTCGAAGGCGAAGTGTATGCTACCTCATCATTATTTACTGCACTTGTTTTCTGGGCAATTCTGAAATGGGAAAATATTGCCAATGAAAAGTATGCCAATCGTTGGCTAATTTTTATTGCCTACTTAATGGGACTTTCAATTGGTGTACACCTGCTCAACCTGTTGGCAATTCCTGCAATAGTTTTTGTATATTATTTTCGCAAACATAAAATCAATAAAATAGGTATTATAAAAGCTTCGGTAGCTGCAATTTTAATTCTCGGAGCAATTATGTACATCATCATCCCCGGAGTAGTTTGGCTGGCATCACGTTTTGAGTTAATTTTTGTCAATGGTATGGGGCTTCCCTATCACAGCGGAACTATTTTTTATATTGTTTTACTTTTTGGCGGATTAGCTTACGGTATTTATTACAGCATACAAAAAAATAAAGTATTATTAAATACCGCACTGACAATGCTCACGGTAATAATTATCGGATATTCATCTTATGCCCTGATAATTATCCGTTCAAATGCTGATTTACCAATGGATCAAAACAAGCCCGATGATGTATTTAGTTTATTGTCTTATTTAAACAGAGACCAATATGGAGACAATCCACTAATTTACGGACAATATTTTAATTCAAAACCCATCGGATATATTAAAAAATCACCTATATATGAAAAAAGAAATGGAAGATATGAAATTGTTGATCATAAATTAGGTTATGAGTTTGAAGACAGAGCAAAAACAATTTTTCCTCGCATGTGGAGCAATCAACCCAATCATATTGAAGGATACATAAATTGGGCAAATATTAAAAACAAAGATAAAAAACCAAGTTTTGCACAAAACCTGGCATTTTTCTTTAAATATCAGCTCAATTTTATGTATTTCCGATATTTTATGTGGAATTTTGCAGGCAGACAAAACGATATTCAAGGGCATGGAAATGTAATGAACGGAAATTGGATTAGCGGTATCCCTTTTATTGATAATGCACGACTGGGCAATCAGGACAAATTACCTGCTGCCTTAAAAAACAATAAAGGACACAACAAATATTATTTTTTACCGCTAATACTAGGTATTTTAGGTATGTTTTACATGTACGGAAAAAATAAAACCGGAAAAAATTTCTTTTGGGTAGTTCTGCTCTTCTTTTTCTTTACGGGAATTGCAATTGTTTTATATCTAAATCAACCGCCTTTTCAACCACGTGAACGCGATTACGCTTATGCTGCATCGTTTTATGCATTTTCAATATGGATTGGTTTTGGTGTGTTAATGCTTTACGATTGGTTAAAGAAGCTCACACCATCTGTTATATCAGCTGCTTTAGCAGGCATTATCAGCCTGACAGCTGTTCCCGGGATTATGGCACGCGAAAATTGGGACGATCATGACCGCTCAGGACGTTACACTGCACGTGATTTTGCCTACAATTATCTAAACTCCTGTGCTCCGAATGCAATTTTATTTACCAATGGTGATAATGATACATTCCCGCTTTGGTATGCGCAAGAAGTTGAAGGTATTCGTACCGATGTTCGGGTTATTAATCTAAGCTACTTAAATACCGAATGGTACATCACTCAAATGAAACATAAAGCCTATGAAAGTGAGCCGGTACCCTTTTCAATGACTAAAAAACAATATGGAGCCGGAAAACGTGATGTTATTTATATTCAAGACTTAAAAAAAGAACCTGTTGAATTACATAAAATCATAGATTTTATAAAAAGCGATGATCCCCGAACCAAGCTTCAACAATACGGTGGTGAAAAATACATACCGGCAAGGAAAATGCTCATAAAAGTTGATTCGGCAGCAGTAATGCAAAATAAAGTAATTATGCCTGAAGAAGCACCTTTAATGCTTAAGCAAATGATATGGGATTTAAAAGGTTCTTATTTTAGAAAAGCACAAATGATGGTTATGGATTTAATGGCAACTAATAATTGGAAACGACCTGTATATTTTGCAATCACCATTGGTGGAGACGGATATTACGGTTTGCAAAAGTTTTTTCAATTAGATGGTTTGGCTTATCGTGTAGTTCCTATTGAAACATCAATGTCATCAGGACAAATTGCCCGTGTAAATACATCTATTTTGTACGATAAAATAATGAACACATTTAAATGGGGCGGAATTGAAAAAGAAGGTGTTTATTTAGATGAAAATAACCGCAGAATGCTGATGAATATAAAAAATGATTTTGCCCGTTTGGCAAATGCTTTGGTAAAAGAAAGTAAAATTGACTCAGCTATTACTGTTTTAGATAAAGCAGTGAAAATTATGCCCGAAAATAAAATTCCGTACAGCTATTATGATTTACTGATTGCAGAGGCATATTATCAAACAAAATCGCCGAAAAAAGCAGATAAAATTATGAAAACAGTAGCTACTCACACTATAGAAGAACTGAACTATTTTATGTCTTTACCGGATAAAGACCAAAGACCAATGAGTAAAGATATTCGACGTTCATTAATGATGGCACAAGAAATACTACGCTTAACTCAACAATACGAACGTCCAGAACTATTTGAAGAATTAAATAAAAAATTTGAAGGAATTATCGGTAACAGTATATAAAAAGGAATATTATTTGTAGTATGTTTAAAAACAGTTCTTAAAGAAAAATAAATTAACAAATGTTGAAAAAATTAATAGAATTTCTAAATAACTAAAAACCAGCTTGTAAATATTTGCATAATTCTATTATATTATCTATTTTAGCAGTTCGCAAAGAAAGGCAATTTGTAATACAAATTAAATAATAGTAGATTTTAACAATAGTTATCCGATAAACTCGTTAATAAACATTATTGGATACTTATATGTTTCATGAAGTGAAAAAAATGAAAAATGAAAAAATTAATTAATTGGAATGATTCGTACTCTATTGGTTTTGAGTCAATTGATAGTCAACATCAAAAATTGGTTGAATTGATCAATATCTTATATGATGCATTTTTATCAGCAAAAGCCCACGATATTATTAACGATATTTTGGACAGTATGATAGAATACACTGAGTATCATTTTAAGTTTGAAGAAGATCTGTTTCGTAAATATGGTTATCCTGCGCATGAGGAACATGCAGCCATTCATGGTTTGTTTGTTGCCAAAACATTAGATTTTAAACAAAAACTAATGGAAGGAACAACTACTGTTACCTATGACATAATGTATTTTTTACGAGATTGGCTTATTGAGCATATTCAAGGTGAGGACGTAAAATATGTTGATTTTTTTAAAGAGAATGGTGTGTTAGAAAACGATTGAAACTAATTAAAATGGGAAAAGAATTTATAATCTGGAACGATTTATATAAACTGGGTATAGAAATTATTGATGCACAGCATAAAAAATTGGTTGATTTAATCAATAAATTGCATGATGCATTTACCGAAGGAAAAGCACAAGAAATAACCGATGATATTATTGAAGAAATGTTAAATTATGCAGATTACCATTTTCAAATGGAAGAGGTTATTTTTGATAAGCATAACTACCCTCAATCCGACCAACATAAAATACTGCATAACGATTTTTTTGAAAAAGCAAATGTGTATAAAGCAAGAGTTAGTCAAGGAGAAGATAATGTACACTATGATTTATTAAAATATTTAAAAGAATGGCTTACCGGACATATTCAAGGTGAAGATGTTAAATACGTTGAATATTTTAAAGAAAAAGGTATTAATATTTAAGTCAGAGAATAGTGAAATTTTTCTTTAAAAA
>JALWNR010000168.1:3341-6483 GCA_027083715.1 Bacteroidales bacterium | reverse complement strand
CTTTTGTTCTGCTTTGGTTTAAAACTTGTTATAAGTTTCATTAGTTTTGGATATTTAAACAAGCATAAAAAAACAATAAAAAAATTATGTATTGTAATATTCTGATACAAAATAAATTAATTTGATAGGATTGAATGCTTAATAAAATTTCGCAAATAAGAAATAATGTTCCGATTAGAAAAAGGTTAACTGCCTTAACCATGATTATCGGATTGTTAATTGTTTCGTTTGGAGCATTGATGATTCAAAATATTTCCCGTGCTGATAAACAAATTAATGAAATTAATGAAGTTTACCTTAAAAATTTAATAAATCTTTCCTCGCTTATAGAGAACCTTTATTCTGTTTTGCTTGAAAATCATATTTTAAATGATGATTTGCTCAACCCTAATTCTATTAATGCTTCCATAAATATGGATTTAATTAATGCACAAATTAGTAATTATGCGCAAAATACTACGGATGAGGTTCAAAAAGTACTTTTTGATAATTTCACCCTTGAATTTTATAATTATCTTGCTGTTCTTAAAGATATTAATGTTCTTAGACTTAACAAACAATATGAACAAGCAAATCAATTAAAAGCCACCAAAGAAATAAAAGCATTTCATAAAATGCAATCATACATTAAAAATTTAATTGATTACAATACAAAAGCTATCCGGCAAAATAATTTACAAATAAAAAAAATCCAACAAAATGCCATTATAAAAACTTATATTTTTAGTGGCATATTATTGCTCATATCGGTTATTTCAGTGTTTTTATTAATTAAGGATATAAATCCGGCAATTAAAAACATTAAAACAAATTTGGAAATATTAAGTTCAGGTGCTATTCCAAGTACAAAAATTCCCGAATCTGAAAATGAAATTGGGCAAATGGCTAAGTTGTTTAATAAGCTAACGGATAATCTTTCACAACTTAATGAGTTTGCCCTTACATTAAGTAAAGGAAACTATACGGATAAATTCAGCCTATCGGCTAGGAGTAACTTTATTGGAAAAGCTTTGGTCGATTTAAGAAATAGTTTAAAACGAGCTCAAGAGCAAGATGAAAAAAGAAAAATTGAAGACGAAAGGCGAAACTGGGTAAATAAAGGGCATGCACTGTTTAGTGAAATTTTAAGGCAAAGAGCAGGGGGAATTACTGAACTTACCGATAATATTATTAAAAATCTTGTTCGCTATCTTGATGCTAATCAGGGTGGTTTATTTTTAATAGATGATTCAGGTAAAGAAGCTAAAATTCAGTTAGTTTCTGCTTTTGCATACGATCGTAAAAAGTTTTTTGAGAAAGAAATTAATTTTGGCGATGGCTTAATCGGAACTGTTGCTTTAGAACGAAATACAATCTATCTTAAAGAAATTCCCGAAGATTATATTGAAATAGAATCAGGACTTGGCGATGCAAACCCGAATAGCTTATTAATTGTCCCTTTAAAATTTGAAGATGCCATATTGGGTGTGGTTGAATTGGCTTCGTTCAAAGAATTTATGCAACATGAAATTACTTTTGTCGAAGAGCTTGCACAAAGTATTGCCTCCACATTATTAACTGCAAAAATTAATGCACGTACCGAGCAGTTGCTAGAAGAATCAGAGAAAAAATCAAAAGAACTTGCTGCCCAAGAAATTGAAATGCGGCAAAACATGGAAGAAATGCGTGCTACACAAGAATTGGCTCAAAGAAGAGAAGCCGACTTACGTGGTATTTTGTCAGCCGTGGACAATACCTTGATGAAGGGAGAATACAATGTGGACGGAACACTTTTGTCGGTTAATGAACGACATTTGCAAACTATGGGCTACGAATTGTCTGAAATTATCGGGAAAAATATTGAAATATTTATTCCCAAAGATGAATTGGTAGAGTTTAGGAAAATATGGAACAATGTAGTAGAGGGAAATCCACGACAAATCGAAGTAAAAAGAAAAACTAAGGTTGGCGAAACCATTTGGCTGATTAACCAATACACTCCTGTACAAGATGAAAAAGGACAAATTAGTAAAGTCCTTTATTTGGCTCATGATATTACAAAATACAAGCAAAGCGAAGAAGAAGCAAAGCTTAAAGCCGAAGAGTTGGCTGCAAAAGAGATTGAACTCAAAGAAAATATTCGTAAATTGGAGCTTGTCAAAGAAAATATTTCTAAGAAAAATTTTGAAATTACCGGTATCCTTAACGCTTTGAACGCCGATATGATTGTTTTTGAATCTGATTTGGAAGGAAAACTGGTAAATGTAAATCAAAACTTTTTAGAACTATTTCAAAAAACAAAAAACGAAATGCTTGGTTGTAGAATAAATGAGTGTTTAAATATTGAACGTTCTGAGCAGGAAGATATTAATTTATGGAGCAAATTAAAACTTGGGCAGGCACAAAAAATTCAAACTAAATATATCATTGAAAATGGTGAAAATATATGGCTGAATGAAACTTATTCTCCTATTTTTGATCAAAATAACAAAGTTTATAAGGTATTTACAATTGCAAGAAATATTACTGAACTGAAACAACTTGATGAAAAGAACTCCATCTTGCTGCAAATGACCAAAGAGCATACTAACTCTTTACAAGAAAAAGATCGCGAAATGCAAGAGACTATTCGTGATTTGTTGTTGCAAGAAGAACAGCTTGCCGCAAGCATGAAAGAGTATAGAGATATCGCTGACAGTCTTCTGTTACTATATCCGGTAATCGAAATCAATAAAAATGCTCAAATAAGTTATTTCAATGATTTATTTATTCAGATGACCGGCTATACTTATGGTGAAATAGACCAAAAAGATATATTGCAGTTTGTTGCCGGTAAAAATAAAACTGTTTTAAAGAGAATTATTCATAGCGCCTTTAACAATAATAAAGAAACTGTAAATATTGAGATTTTAGTTAAAGGTAGTGTTGTTCCTGTAAGAATTACAGTTATTCCAATTACCGATAATGAATCAAATGTTTTAAAAGTAGAAATGTTTTTTATTAACTTATCCGGTTTAAGTATTGGTATTGCCAATGAATCGGATGAGCAAATAATTGCAAAGAAAAAAGAATTGGCTGATTTACAAAAGGAAATTCTTAAAATGCAAAAAGAACAAAAAGATTTGGAAAAATTAATGGATAAAGAGGAAGAAAAGCTTTATCA
>JALWNR010000168.1:0-3331 GCA_027083715.1 Bacteroidales bacterium | reverse complement strand
ACTCAAATTAAAAATAAATTGAAGTAAAAAATGCAGTATAACCCGTTTTATATAAAAGCAATTCATAAAATTAATACTGTTAAGTTAAAAGCTTTTGTTTTGGGGCTTGGCAAGATGGAAAAAGAAAATATTAAATACGATAATTGTATATTAACCAAAGTTATTAATCAAAAAATTGCTGAATCACCGGAAAGTGCAGGAGTTTTATTGCAAATTGATTATGTGCATAAGCAATATCATGAAAATGCTGAAAAAATTATTGAATTAAAAGAAACAGATCCTGAAAAAGCATATAAGCTTATAAATGCATTAAAGGATAACTCCAGTTATATTTTGGAGCAAATTGCTAAATTCTAGATTAATTGAATTTTTTGTAAAAGAATGGTAAGCAATTTGTAGAACATTAATCTTGACAAGATATTAATATGCCGGAAGGAAAACAAACAAATAGAGCATTAGATTCGATGTACAATGATATTATCGGTACATCCATGTTAGGAAGTTATTCGGTTAGGCGTTTAACTTTTTATGGTTTTTTGTTTGGTTTTTGGTTTCCTGCTTTTGCATGGGTTTTTGATTTTTTTATTAATGATTTTCCTTTTACTTGGGAAAGTGTAAAAATTTTACACCAAAAAAATCCTTTACATTTTATTATTGATACAGCTCCGTTTATACTGGGTGTTACTGCCTATTATATTTCAAAAAGATACGATCGCAGAAGAAAATATTTGCAAAAAGTTATTCTGGAAAGAAATAACCTGATACAAAGAAATGCTGAACTTGCCGAAAGTATTGGTGCCGGTAATTTTGAAGTAGAAACCACGCATATTGATACAAATGACAAATTAGGGCAGTCTTTGATAAAAATGTTGAAGAACCTGCAAGAAAATACTTTAAAGGAAGCAGAACAAAACTGGATTGCAAAGGGTAAAGAGATTGTCTCGCGTGTTTTAAGTCAACAAACGAATATTGAAGACCTTGCATATAACACACTGGTGGAACTGATAAAATATACTGATACTATACAGGGTGCATTTTATATTTTCGATGATGAAAAAGAGCGTTTAATTAATATCGCCACCTATGCATACCAGCGCCGTAAGTACATTAATCAGGAATTTAAAATCGGACAAGGATTGGTTGGACAAGCAGCATACGAAAAAGATATTATTTACCGAGCCGAGCTACCCGATGATTACATAACTATTAGCTCAGGTATTATGGGCGATAAAAAACCTGGCTCTATACTGATCGTTCCTCTAATTAGTGATGAAAAAGTACAAGGTGTTATAGAATTAGCTTCATTATATGATAGAATCGAAGATAAGTCAATACAATTAATTCGTGAACAAAGTAATGTGATTGCTCAAACGCTGTTTAACCTGAAAGTAAATGTGCGTACAGAGAAACTACTTGCCGAATCTCAGGAACTTACCAAAAAATTACAAAAAAATGAAGATGTTTTGCGTCAAAATGCAAAACAAATGAAACAAACACAATTGGAACTAACACGTTCAAACCGTAAACTGGCAAGCCAGATTGAAGAAGTACGTAAAGGACAGGAGCGAACACATGCACTTTTAGAAAATGCATCAGAAGTTATTACCATTTATGATACAGACGGAATTGTTCAATACGTGAGTCCGTCAGTATATAATATATTGGGTTATAAACCCGAGGAAATGCTTGGAACCAACCGTTTTGAACGTGGAGAATCAATACTTAAAGATGCATTTAATGAATTAATTAAAAATCCTGAATTAACAAAAACCTTTGAATATCGCTACGAAAAGAAAAATCACGGAATAATTTGGCTTGAAACCACAGGACGAAATTTGATAAAAAACGAAGCCATTAACGGTATTTTATTTAACACCCGGGATATTACCGTACGAAAAGTTGCCGAAGAAGCACAACGAATGAGTGGTGAAATGCAAGCTCTTTCGGAAAATTCGCCTGATATGATTGTGCGCCTAAATACCGAAGGTAAATTCTTTTATGCAAATCCGATTGTAGAAAAAACAACAGGTATTTCGCGTAATAAAATGAAGCAAAAGAAAATTACCGAAGTAAACCTTCAGGATGAATATGTAGAATTTTTTCAAGAAGGAATTGAAGAAATAAAAAAAACAAAGAAAAAGTATCAAGTTGAAAAAACATTACCTACAATTGAAGGTAAAAGAATAATGCAGGTAAATGTAATACCTGAATTTAATAAAAACCATGACTTGGAAACCATTTTATTTGTAGCTCATGATATAACAGAACGTAAACAAATAGAACTTGAAATTGAAAAGAAAAATAAAGATATTACGGAAAGTATTAATTATGCACAAAGAATACAATCGGCAATTATACCTGATACTAAATTAATTAAAGAGTATATCCCTAGTTCTTTTATTTTTTATAAGCCACGCGATGTGGTAAGTGGTGATTTTCCTTGGTTTTTTGTTTCGGGCGAAGATATTTATTTGGCTGCAGTTGATTGTACAGGACACGGTGTTCCCGGAGCCCTGCTTTCGTTTATAGGATACTTTTTGCTAAACAGTATTGTGGATCACGAAAGAGCCTTAACTGCCGGGCAAGTATTAGATATGCTCCATAACGGAGTACGCAGAACCCTTAGACAGGATGCAGATAATGCAAGCGCAAGAGATGGTATGGATATTGCGCTGGTTAAAATAAACTATAAGCGAAAAGAAATACAATTTGCCGGAGCGCATCGTCCCTTATATCATTTAAGTGGTGAAAATTTTGAACAGTACAAAGGAAATCCAAAAGCAATTGGAGGGATACCTCCAAGACGAAAAGAAGAAGAAAATTTTAAAAATTATATTGTCAATTATAAACCGGGAGACCGTATTTTCTTTTTTTCAGATGGTTTACCTGACCAAATAGGTGGTGTTGCCGGACGCAAATATCAGGCGAGAAGAATAAGAGAGGCTGTGGTTAAATATAAAGATCATCCGATTGAAGAAGTAGGTAAGTTTTTTGAAGAAGATTTTAAAGAATGGAAAGGAGAACACAAACAAATTGATGACGTTTTACTAATAGGTATTGAATTTTAACTAAGAAACATTAACTTTGTGCTTCCAAAAAGAGAATTTATTATCTTGTTATACAAATTTTATCAATATTTTTAGATAAGCATAATGTACAAAAAGAATATAATTTTCTATAAAAAGTATAAAATTATATAATACAACAGATGGATTATTAAATAAAAATGGTGGGAAAAAAGAATTTCCATTAGGGAAAAAAAGATTCAAAAAAATAATAGAAGAAAACCATACTAAATTAATGTACCTTCAAAAAAACATATCTTTAGAAG
>JALWNR010000167.1 GCA_027083715.1 Bacteroidales bacterium | reverse complement strand
TAATATTGAACTTAAGCATTATTTTTATAAGTATTTCTTTATCAGCTCAATCGAATATCGACAGTTTAGAAAAAGCCTTATCAAATATCAAAACCGATACTGCGAAAACAAGGATTTTATTGGACTTATCTTGGAAACTAAAATCAGAAGATGGGAGTAAAGCTTTAAATTATGCAAATGAAGCGCTAAAACTTGCACAAAAAACAAATGATACAAGATCACAAGCCACAGCATTAAAAAATATTGGAATAATACATTTATTTAAAGGAGATTACGATAAATCGGAACAGTTTCATAAAGATGCTTTGTCTCTATTTTTATCAATTACTGATTATAAAGGTATTTCAGGATGTTATAATAATTTAGGGATAATACATGAACTTAAAGGTGAATTTGGTAAAGCTGTAGAACAATATAAAAGTTCATTGAAAATTAATAAAGAAATTAATAATCAACAGGGAGTTGCTAGTTGTTATATAAATTTAGGAAATATTTTTCAACTAAGAGGCAGTTATCAGCAATCTATAAAATATTATATTGATGCATTGAAAATTGTTGAAAACACTGGTGATAAAGAAGCTGCAGCAGATGTATATAACAATATTGGTGGTTTAAACGAAAAATTATTTGAACTTGATAATGCGTTGAAAAATTATCAAAAATCGTTGATTCTTTATATCGAAACAAATAGTAGAGATAAAATGTCCAATGTTCTGCATAATATTGGACAAGTTTTAAGTACACAGGAGCAATATTCCAAAGCGCTTGAATATTATTTGCAGGCTTTGGAATTAAGGAAAGAATACGGTTCAAAAAAAGGAGTTGCTGCAACAACTCTTAATATTGGCGAACTATATTTAAAAATGAAAAAATACAAGCAGGCTTTTAAATTTATCAACCAAAGTTTAAACACATTTAAAGAAATTGACAGAAAGCCCGGAATAACAGATGCTTATAGCATACTTGGTAAATATTACAAGGAAACACGAAAATATCAAAATGCAATTGTACAATTAGAAAAAGCAGTTGAGATTGCTAAAAAAATTGACTACAAACCCAGTTTACAAGAAAATTATGAATTAATTAGTGAGGTATATGCCGAATGGAAAAAATTTCCGAAAGCATATAAATACAGACTGCTTTATGAACAAACAAAAGACAGTCTGACTAACGAAAAAAACAGTAACAACATTATTGAGTTGCAAATGCAATATGAGTTTGAAAAAGAGCTTAAAGAGCATGAATTACAAAGTAAAATTGATCAAATACAAACCACTGAAGCTTTAAAAAAGCAAAAAATTATTTCTTGGTCATTGATTATTGGATTAACTTTTATTCTGATTATTGTTTTTATCATTTATCGTGCTTATAAACGAAAACAAAAAGATAATTTATTATTACAAAAACAAAAAGATAAAATAAATAACATTAATGAAGAACTTAAAACTTATCAGGAAGAGCTAATCAGTCAAAAAGAACATTTGATAGAAAATCAGGGAATAATTGAAAATAATTTGGATAAAATTTCAAAACAAAATCAAAAAATCACTGATAGTATACAATATGCATTACGCATTCAAAAAGCTCTGCTGCCGGATAAAATAGAGTTTAAGAATACATTTTCTGATTATTTTTTAATTAATATGCCCAAAGATATTGTTAGTGGTGATTTTTACTGGCTAAAACACAATAAAAACAAAACATATATTGCTGTGGCTGATTCTACAGGACACGGAGTTCCCGGTGCTTTTATGAGTTTAATCGGTATTTCATTTCTCAATGAAATTATTAAAAATAAAGAGAATAATACAGCAGCTGAAATTTTAAATCAGTTAAGAAACCATATAATAGCTGCATTGAGCAGAAAAGAAAATCACTCAAAAACAGGCGATGGGATTGATATTGCCCTGTGTATAATAGATAAGTCGAAAAAAGAAATTCAGTATGCAGGAGCCTATAATCCTTTGATTATCATCAATGATAATAAATTAATAGAGATTAAAGCTGATAAAATGCCAATCGGCAAACATTACCGGGAAAAAAAATCTTTTACCAATCATATCTTAAACTATACGGATGATGACCGTTTTTATTTATTTACCGATGGTTATCTCGACCAATTTGGTGGTGTGCAAGGCAGAAAGTTTCTTATAAATAACTTTAAAAATTTATTATTAAAAATTTGTAATTTGCCGATGCTTGAGCAAAAAAATAAATTAATACAAAACTTTAACATTTGGAAAGAAAATTATGAGCAAGTGGACGATATATTAATTATTGGTTTTAGGCTTTAATTGGTATAAATATTGTTGCTTCAATATTCAAAAAAATATTAACTTTAATCAAACGGTAGCAATTAAATATATAAAATATAAAATATCGTTAAAACATTTTTTATTTTCGGTTATTTTTCTGATTAACAGTCTGTTATTTTATGGACAGTCTTCGTTAAAGGAAATAAAAGAAAATGGGAAAATACGTATTGCCTTTACCGAAAGTGCTCTAAATAGTGTGAACTATAAATTTGCACTAGAGTTTGCCAAATTCTTGAATGTTGAAATGGAAGTTGTTCCTATTAAATGGGAAGAAATTTTTTCAGACAATGGCAAAGTTCCCAATAATTATCAAACGAATCCTTCAATTAGTTATGTACCGGATGCCTTAAAAAAAGCAGATCTTGTTTGTGGTACAATTTATGAGTATGAATGGCGAAAAAAATTCTTTGATTATGCCGGAATATTAGAGCTGAGTGATTTGCTGATTATACCTAAAGATGCAAAAAACCTTAAATCGTACGATGAGTTAAAAGGAATGACTATTGCATTTTTAGAAAAATCAAGCTATGAAACTCATATTGAAGCTATAAATAATCGGATAGGAGGGGGCATTAACTTTGTTAAAACAAAATCGGAAAGTGAATCGGTTGATTTGTTAAAAAAGGGAAAAGTTGACGGATACATAACTATTGCTTATAATGCACTGGAAACTATTAAAAGAGATAAAAATTTAAAAATTGCATTTCCGGTGGCACCCATAAAAAAAGCTGGATGGGCTGTACGTAAAGGAAATACAGCTTTGGGTGAAGAAATCAATAACTTTTTTGAAACTATAAAAGGAAATGGCAGGTTAAATGAGCTTTTTACCGAATATTACGGTATGAATTACAATACTTATTATGAGATAATCAGTTCATACTCGCAAACGCAAAATGTTACCAGCCTGCAACGCGATTTAGATGAGATTATTGAATCAGGTAAACTTATTGTTGCACTTAGAGACCGTTTAATGGTTTATAATAAAGACAAAAAGCAATTTAATACCTATCTTGCCGAAGAATTTGCTAAATATTTGGGCGTAGATTTAAAAATAAAAATCACCCCTTATTTTTCAAAATATTTTGAAGATGCTAATGGAGAAATATTAAAAGACAGTGCTTATACTCCTGAGTGGTTTAACTATTTTGATGTTGCCTGCGAAATTATGGTGCCTTTGGAATGGCGTAAGAAAAAAGTAGATTTAATACCATTTATTCCTTATGCACAAGTAGTTATTGGTAGAAAAAATGTTAATATTCACAATCTGAACGATCTAAAAAAATATCGTGGGGTAACCTCAAAAGGTTCGGCACAGGAAGATATTTTAATAAAAAACAATATTAACAATTATTATTATTCCGAAGGAAATAATTTTCTGAAAGATATTAGTAGTGGAAAAGCAGATTATGCTATTGGAAGTGATGCAGTCTATCGCATTAATCAATACGATAATTTAGAAGCTAAATTTGTAATTGGTCAGGTAGGAAAAGATGGTTGGGCAATTAAGAAAAATCAACCCAAACTACGACGAAAAATTTTGGAATTTTTAGATTATGCGCGTAAAAACGGAATTTTGGATAAATATTTCAAAATTCAAACCGGAATGAAGTTTAAAGCCACCGAAAATTACCTCACTGTTTTACAAGAAACCTATCAGCCCGGGGTATTTCCATTTGTTTTTTACGGAACAAAAGAAGGATTACCGCAAGAAGATGTACTTTCTATTTTTCAGGATAAAGATAATTACATGTGGTTTGGTACCCATGCCGGTGCTGTAAAATATAACGGGCGCGAAATGAAGGTATTCGACAAAAAACAAGGTTTTAGTTCAAACTCTGTTTTTAATATTGCTCAAGATGATGATGGTATCATGTATTTTACTACACTCAGCGGTGTGTCTATCTTGAAAAGGAGAAAAGTAAAAAATATCTTTGAAGGTACTTCTTTTCGTGGAATTTATATTGATTTTAAAAATAATAAATGGTTTTATGGTGATAATGGTATTGCCACTTATTCTTTTGATGAAGAAGAACGTTTTTTAAATAAAGAAAATCTTAACCTTCCTACAAACGTCTATTCGCTCACCATGAGTAAAGAGGGTATAACTTATATTGCATCTCGTGAAGGTTTTTTTAGTTTGAATCGTGAATTTGAAGTACATCGTATTTCATCTGAAAAAAGCTATTATGTTTTTATAGATGAAGATAATCAAATGTGGGTTTCTACCATTAGCGGGGTATCCATTATTGACCTGAATGATTACAATGAAGATAATTTAGGAGAGAAGATTAATGACAGACTGAATTTACCTGAAAATACGATTATCAAAAACATTAAACAAACTAAAGATGGTATTATTTGGTTAATGTCGGATGATAAAATTTATCAGTTGATTACTTTGCAACAAAAGCCCATCATTTATGATGAAAAAGTAGGTTTAGAAAAACAACGAATATTATCCTTTATCAAAGATAAAGAAGAAAACTTTTGGATTGGATATTCCGGTGGTATCCAGAAACTTACTAATAAAAGTCTGCGCCTGCTTTTTCCGAATACAATTAACAGTTATATCAGTTCAATTATTGAAGATGACAAAAACCGTATTTGGTTGAGCATGAACAAAAATGTTTATGTTTTAAAAGAAGAACTTGAAAATTTTACCGCATCGTTTAATCCTGACGAAAAATCATATGTTGTAAACATTTTACCTAACAAAAATATTATTATTGCCAGTAATATGGGAATTTATGAGGTAGATGTAAAAACTTTAAAGGTAATAAAGAAGAATAAGTTTAAACAACCTTTGCAGCATTTAGAGAATATATTTATTTCATCACAAAACGAGATTTTTTTACTTACAGGTGTCATAGGTAATA
The DNA here is from genome assembly GCA_027083715.1 of Bacteroidales bacterium. Taxonomy (GTDB): domain Bacteria; phylum Bacteroidota; class Bacteroidia; order Bacteroidales; family NBLH01; genus NBLH01. The sequence continues at coordinate 1,296 of JALWNR010000167.1, read as the reverse complement.
TATATTATCTGAAAAATTTTAAATCTCAACCCATTACATTGTCTAATAATGCAACATCACTGGTATATCAACTAGTTGAGTTTGACGATATGATTGTAGGAGGTAATCGCACCGGAATTGTGTATTTTAACGGAAATGATTTTGATAAACTCTATGATATTGGTGATATTGTATGGTCTTTACAGGCGGATGGTGATATTTTATGGGTAGGAACAGAAAGTGGATTAGGCAAATATAAAGATGATGAATATAAAAAAATTAATACAAGTTTACCTAATAATGTGGTAAATGCTATTACAGTAGCTGCTGATAATGAACATTTGTGGCTTGGAACTAATGGCGGCTTTGTATATTACAATAAAACTATCAATAAAGTTGAATTCTCTATTGACTCAAAAGACGGATTACAAGGAAATGAAATTGCCGTGGACGGATTATTTCTTGATGAACGAGGTTTATTGTGGATTGGTACGTATCACGGAATATCTACTTTTGATATAAAGAAAAAGCGAACAGTAAAATATACGCCTGAGGGTAAAATTGAAAAAATAATGCTCAACGGTAGAGAAGTAAGTATTGAACATTTGCAAAAAGGATTAAAATCTTATGAAAACAATATAACCTTTGAACTTACCGGACTTTCATTTAAAGATGAAAAATCTATTGAGTATGAGTTCTTTATGAAAGGTTTAAAAAACGATTATGCAGCCTCTCGAGGGAAAAAATACATAGCACAATATACAAACTTACCTCCCGGAAATTATATTTTTAATTATCGTACCAAAGGTAATGATGGTATTTGGAGCTACTATAAACAAGTTGAATTTAAAATTAGTAAACCTTTTTGGTTAGAATGGTGGTTTATTGCTTCTGCAATATTAGCATTGGTATTATTAGTTTACTTAATTGTTCGTTGGCGCAGTATGGCACTTCGTCGTAAAAACGAAGAATTGGAGCGCATTGTTAAAGAGCGTACTACTGAAATTGTTGAAAAAAATGAAGAATTAATGCAAAAGCAAGAAGAAATTCTTGCCCAGCGCGATGAAATTGAAAAACAGAAAAACCGAGCAGAACTGCAACGTGATGAAATAGCACAACAAAAGAAAGAAATTACGGATAGTATATTGTATGCCAGTAGGATACAAAAAGCTATATTGCCGCCTGTTGCTACAATTTCTGAAGTTTTTAGTGAACATTTTATTCTTTACCTGCCACGCGATATAGTAAGTGGAGACTATTACTGGTTCTATAAACGTGATAACAAGGCTGTTATAGTGGCAGCAGATTGTACCGGTC
>JALWNR010000166.1:2497-6505 GCA_027083715.1 Bacteroidales bacterium | reverse complement strand
TTATTAACAGCTTCTTTTACTAATTTATTTTCTGCCATATTTAGAATAATATTCAATGGATTTTTTAAATCATGGATAATCATATTACTCAAGCCTTGTTTGTATTCGTCTAACTCCTTTAATTTTGAATAGGCTTCTGAAATTTCAGCAGATTTGGTTTTAATTTCCTCATTTTGATTTAATATTTCCTTATTTTTCTCTACTAAAAGTTCATGAGCTTTTTGTACTTTGCGCTTTCCTCTAAAAAATGAAAAGGCAAAAGATAAAGCCAATATTAACAATAAGGCAATACTGATACTTATATAGTGCTGATTTTTAATATTTTGTTCCTTAAACTTATTCTCTGCAAGCAACTGTTGATTTTCTTGTTCTTTTTTTTCTGTTTCGTACGCAACTTTTAAATTTGTTAATTCATGAGCTGATTTTTCTTTATAAAACTTATCGCTGTATTGATTATATAATTTCATATAATGGTAGGCTTCGCGATAATTACCGGACAAGGCAAGTGTTTGAGAAAAAATATCATAAAAATCAATCAGTAATTCATTAGCATTAACTTTTTGAGCTATGGGCTCAACTTTGTATAAATAAAATAATGATTTTCCATAATTCTGTTCTTTATTATACACTTTAGCCAAACCGATATAACCATAAACAATTGCCCAATTATCATTTATTTTTTCGGATAATTTAATCACTTCATTATAGTAAAAAAGAGCAGAGTCTGTATTATTGATATCTAAGTATAAATCTCCCAAGGCTGTATTTAAGTCAGCTATCAATGAATAGTAGGTATCTTTCTCTACATATTTTTTTGCATTAAGCAAATAATATCGAGCTGAATCAATCATTTTCTCATCAGAATATAATGAACCTAGTCCAAGCATGGTTTCGCCAATAACAAAATCATAATTTGATTGCCTTGCAAGTTTTAATGCTTTGTGAAAATATTTTTTTGCAGATTCATTATCTCCCATTTCAACAAAAATAGCTCCGAGAACATAATATATATGAGCAGCTGATGTCTGGTTTTTAGTTTTTTCATAATAATCTATTACTTTCAGGAGTATCTTTAAAGCTTCCTCATAATTCGATAAATTATTAAGGGTAATCGCATAGCTTTGCATCAAAGAATATTTACGCTCTTGATTTACAAAAGGAGTATATTCAAGCGCCTTTTTATAATATACAACAGCATTATTATAATCAGCTAATGAGGAATAATAAAATCCATAAAAATAATACGCACTCGATAAAGATGAAGAATCTCCCGATGCCAAAGCCACTACAATATTGCTGTCTGCCAATTCCTGAGCTTTGGATGGGTTATTTTTGGCTAAATAATATTGAGAAAGACTGTATAAAGCAAGCGATTTCGCAATAGGATTATCCAAACTATCTGCTAGTTTAATCGCTTGTTGTGCATAAGAAAATCTTTTTTCAGGATCTTTATTGTATAGAGTAGAAAGTTTTGCTAAAATTAGTGCTTTTTCCTCATTATCAACGTTTTTTAGCACTAGCTCCAAACTATCTATTTCCTCTCTTTGAGCAAATAAGTTTATCGGATTTAATGTCAAAAAACTAAAAATCAAAAATAATATAAGATATTGATTCTTCATTAATATTGGTAATGAATAGGTTAATATTGATGTAAAAATAACAAACATAAAGAAAATAAAAAACTATTTGGTTTTTTTCTTATAGTAAACCGGTAATATATTGTATATTTAAAGCGTTGTGAAATTATATCAGAAAAACAAATACTTATGAAAATTTTAAAATTATCGGTACTTTTCACTCTTTTTACAAATACCGTTTTTTGCCAAAATAATGATTTGCCGGATTGGTTGTTAAATCCTGATTATTACAATAATTCACAGTATGCTATTGGAGTTTCCGATCCATTGCCTGATAGTACAATGGCTTTTGAACAAGCATTTAACAGAGCTTTATTTAATTATGCCGTTTTTAATGAAGGTAAATATGCTTCATTAACAGCAGTTGCAACTGCAAATGCACAGCAAACTAATTTTAACATAAACAATATAGAAACTGTTTTATTCAGCAGTTTGCTTAAAGCAAATTTTGCTTTAAATGATTCGTTTAAAGTGGTTCACAAAATTTATTCTCATTACGGCGAATGCTTTGTTTTACTACGAAAAACAAATGAGCCTAAAACAAAGCAATGTCTGTTAAATTTTTCGCTAATTAGGCGCATTGCCTTTTATAATGATGATGCAGGAATGCCGGTTTCGTCAGATGAATTTGAAATTAAAGCATTAATTAACAATCAACCCATTGTGTATTATAAAGCAAGTAGAGATATTCTTTCAAAATATAGTATTGTCTCAGAATTTAGATACAAAAAACAATGGAAAAAATTTAGTGTGGAAAACAAGTACCGAAGCTATACAAACAGTAATTTCAGTGAGCAGGAATTTTATCAATGTGCAGAAAACCTAAATTATGGATTTTGGGCAGCCTACTTATATGCACTCTCTGACCAAATTAGTATATATTCAGCACTAAACCAAAACATCACACAAGGTCTTGTAAGTATCCGTCAAGGAAATATGCAAGAACAAATGATTGCTTCTGAACTGGAAGTATTGTACAATATACAAAAAATCGAAGTTCGGGATATAGACATCCGCTTGAAAAAGTTGGATGTTTCCGGAAATAAATTAATTGTTCAATTAGCCGGGAAAAAATCGATGCAAAATATTGACTATGTACAGGCAATTTTGAAAAGAAAGGAAAAGAAAATGCTTAAAATCATGCAAAAAGATCTTTGGCAGGAAGTAAATGTAAGAGATTACAGACAAGCATATTATATTCAAAAATTTTATCAAAATAAAGATAATTATCTGAATAGTGAAGCCACAACAAAATCGGGGAATATTGCCTCAGGCATAATACAAGGAATACTCATCGCCCGCTTAGGTATAGAAACCCAAGCAAAAAGCAAAATAGTTAGTATCAGCCAGATAGAAACTAGTGCAGAGAAAAATACAGTGGTAAAAAATTCAAAACTGGTAAGTAACACAAATACAAAAAATATCTTTCCTTATTTGTTTTTTATAAAAAAAATCAATACAAATGCTTATTTAATCCATACAAAGTTATTTTACAAAATTAGTGAGAATTAAATTTTTCCTATTAGGATTTTTTTAAGCGTACTCCTTGCTTAGAACTTTTCAAATTCACTATCATCAAAATTATCATCTAAGTTTAACTTAAAACCTTTGTTGTCTTTTTGAGCAAGTTTTTTTTCTTCCTGATTTAAAGTGATTTTATTTTTATCTGTACTCTCATTTTTTGTTTCTTCTACTGCCTTGTTAACTTTCTTTTGAACTGAAAAAGTATCTGTTTTATGATTATCAAAAAGCACAGGTTCATCAGGTTTCACATAAATTGTCTTATTCACGGTTTTAAAATACGAAATACTATCGCTCAAAAGAACTGCCTGAGCTGATAATTCTTCGGCACTTGTAGCAAGCTGTTCTGAATTATTAACATTTTGTTGAGTAACATTATTTAATTGATCCATTGCATTATTTATCTGAACAATACCGCTTAGCTGTTCGGTACCCGATAAAGCAATATTATCAACTAATTCAGAAGTTTTTTCAATTTTAGGAACCACATCTTCAAGTATCTCACCAGCCTTAGAAGAAATTTGTACCGTTTCTTTTGATAATTTTTCAATTTCAATGGCTGCATTCTTACTTCGTTCGGCAAGTTTTCTTACTTCGGCAGCTACTACTGAAAAACCTTTTCCTGATGCACCTGCCCTGGCAGCCTCAACAGCGGCATTCAATGCTAATAAATTTGTTTGAAAGGCAATTTCACTTATTATATTAATTTTATCTGCAATATTTTTCATTGAATCAATTGCTTTTCGGGCAGCCTCATTTCCATTTACAATTCCGGTAACTGAATTTCGAGCAATTTTTCCGGTTTCTTTAGCATTATTCGCAATTTGTTGAATATTAGCAGACATTTATT
>JALWNR010000166.1:0-2487 GCA_027083715.1 Bacteroidales bacterium | reverse complement strand
GAAACGTCCGAAACCGAAGTGGAAGAGATGAGCAAAGGCGAAGAAAAGGTCTATAAAAAACTTCTGGAAAAAATTAAAGACATTTTAGGCGATCGGGTAACGGACGTGCGTGTGTCCAAACGCCTGAAAGACAGTCCGTCCTGTTTGGTAAGCCCGGACGGTCAAATGACTTCGCAAATGCAGAAGATTATGCAGATTATTAATAAAGACACCACGATTCCCAAGAAGATCTTTGAGGTCAATAAAGATCACAAGCTGATTCGCAATTTGTTGAATATTAGCAGACATTTCTTCCATTGATGCAGCAACTTCCTCTGCTGCAGAAGCTTGCTCTGTCGATCCGCTGGATAATTCTTGCGAATTGGAACTTAAACGTACGCTGGCATCTTTGATTTGTTCAGCGCTTTCTTTAATACTGTTTATTACCTCATTAGTTTTTTCTGAAATCAAGTTCATTGCTCCAATCAAATCGCCAATTTCATCTTTTCTTTCAATCTTTATTTTTTCAGTTAAATCACCCGATGCCATATGTTTTGCAAAATCAACAGTAATACCTATCGGTCTGGTAATAGAGCGACTTATAAGAAATGAAAAGGCAAATCCTATAATCAATATAATAATTATTGAAAAAATCATTATACTTTGTGCATTAATGGTTATTTGGTTAGCAACTTCAGCATTTTCCGTGAACATATCTAAAATAACATCAGTAACCGCTTTTGCATCTCCTAAAATACTATTACCAATTTCTGTTGCTTTTAATTCAATTTTTCGAGCATCAATATAAGTTTGTCCATATTTATGAATTTGATCAATGAATTTATTTGTTAATGATGCATTGGATTTCTGAGCAAGTTTATCGGTTAGTTTATATAATTGAGGCATTTTACGTGGTAAGCGCTCAGCACGAATGTAATACAAATAATCGCTTATTTCACTAACAATTAGCTTTGTATCTGTGTCAATTGCACTTGAGAGCAAAGATGCTTTTAACTTTTCAATATTTATTTCTTGTCGGTTATTTAATTCTACCTTTTTTTCGTAATTTTTAAAAACTTCGGAAAATTTATCGATTTGCAATTTAATGGTAGTAATTTTTTGAGTACTTTCATCAGATAGTTTAGCCGCTTTTGCTTTTAGCATTATCTCATTAATAGCTGCTTCAGTACGTTGAATTCTTTGTTCAACTTTATTACTAAAATATACATCACCCGAATAATTATATTCCGAAAAATAATTCATCACTTCATGCCAGTATTTATCTACCTTATATGAATTATTAACTACCGGCAGATAATCAACGGCTGTCTGTTTTGTATTATCATTAATACGATTTAAGTTATAAATTCCTATACCACCAATAATGATAGTAAAAATTAGTGTAATACCAAATGCTATAAGAAGTTTCGTAAGAATATTAATATCTTTCCAGCCCATATTTTTGAATTGAGATTATCACCGAAATATACAATATTTTATTTTAAAGAAGAAATTTTTTTCTCATTAAAAATAAGTAATAAATAAGTGTTTGGACTAGCTTTTATTTTTTAGTAATTTTAAAGCCAAACTCGAATAGCTATGAATACAACTAAAACATTAGTATTTGCAATTTTAATGGTATTAAGTGCTTGTAGTACACAAGATTCAAAAGTAAGTATTGGCTTTTTAGCAGATACTTTTGAAATAGCCCGATGGCAAAAAGATCGACAATACTTTGTAGAAAAAGTTGAAGAATTAGGAGGTAAAGTTATTGTTAAGTCTGCCAATGGAGATGATGCCCAACAACTTAAACTAGCACAAGAATTAATTAACAATGGAGTTAAAGTATTGGTTATTGTAGCCACTAACTCAAACAATGCAGCGGCAATTGTTCGTTTGGCACATAAAAACAATGTAAAAGTTATAGCTTATGCTCGATTAATAAAAAATTGTGATTTAGATTATTTCATCACTTTTAATGTTGAAAAAATAGGTTCTTTACAAGCAGACTATATTAAAAATATAAAACCACGAGGAACTTATGTTTTAATCAATGGCGACAAAGCAGACATTAATGCACAAATTGAACATTCAGGAGTAATAAAATCTTTACAAACTAAAATTGAAACCGGAGATATTAAACTTTTGTATGATGCTTTTATCGAAGGCTGGGCACCTGATAATGCAGAACACTTGATGAAAAAAATTATTGAGTTTGGTAATGAGCCGATTGAGGCTGTAATTGTTGGAAATGATGGCATGGCTACCGGCGTTTATGAAGCATTGTCTGAGTATGGTCTAAGTGGTGAAGTACTTCTTACCGGACTGGATGCAGAACCCATAGCATTAAAACGAATATTAAATGGCGACCAAACAATGACCGTTTACATGTCTATTAAAAAATTAGCTTATGCAAATGCAGAACTAGCTGTTCAAATTGCTAAAAATAAAAAGATTAATACTTATTTTAAATTTACTGATAATGGAAGGATTAAGGTACCTACAATA
>JALWNR010000165.1 GCA_027083715.1 Bacteroidales bacterium | reverse complement strand
TCATCGTTCGGATTTTTCAATAAATCCTGATAAGTTCTGTTTTGCGCTTTTTCTCCGGTGCTTGTTGTAACCGTTGGTCCTGTGGGTATGGCATTTTCCGTGTCAATAAGCGGTTTTCTGTCCTTTGTCAAAAATTTTACCAGTAAGGCATCGCCCGATTTAAACCAACTTGCAGGATTTCCCATATTGGCATTTAATTTAGCATCGCTGATTTTTACGGCTTTTGCCGATTGAATATCCAGATACCATAACTCTACGCCATCGGCTACCGTATTGGTAAATGCCAGTTTTGTTTGGTCTGGCGACCATAAAAAATTAGCCAAACGCAGATTTTCCGGTAAACCACTAACTTGTGTTTCACTTTTATCCGTTAGTTTTTTAACCTTAATATTGTTATAATATGTAGTACGGCTGCCGATGTTGGTTTTCGGGTTAATACGTAATCCGCCAAGGCGTAACTCTTTTTCCGATAATTCGGCTATGGATTTATAACTGTCCCTGTATCTCAGAACCATATATTCGCCCTGATTATCAATTAATACCGAGGGTGCACGCGGTACATCCACCAATTCGAGAATTTCTTTGGGCGGTTTTTGATAAGTCAAGTTTTCCTGTGCTTGTATGGCAGGAAATACATAAACCAACAACATTAAAAATGCTGTAATTTTCATTAAATGATGTTTTCTCATAATTAAAAATTTAAGTTACCGAATTAATTTTTGGTAAATTTAAGAATTTGAAACTAATATTTCAGAAAATAAAGCAAAAATCATAAATTCCAATCAAATATTTTTTTATCTTTGCACTTTATTTAGAATGATTTTAAATAGTATATTTCTGAATATCAGATAAAAGGCATTTGTCTGATAAAAATAAGCGAATGTTATGGCAAAAAATGATGATGATAAAATATTAAACGAATATAGCAATAAAGAGTACGAAGCCGGTTTTGTAACGGATATTGAAACCGAAGTATTTGAAAAAGGTTTAAACGAAGACATTATTCGCAGGCTTTCGGAAAAAAAAGAAGAACCGCAATTTATGTTGGATTTTCGTTTGAAAGCCTACCGGAAATGGTTGGAAATGGAAGAGCCGGATTGGGCTTTGCTTGATTATGAAAAACCTGATTTTCAAGCAATAAGCTATTATGCGGCACCTAAAAGTACTGCTAAATACAACAGTTTGGATGAGGTTGATCCTGAATTAATTAAAACTTTTGAAAAACTGGGTATTCCGCTTAATGAGCAAAAGGCTTTGGCGGGTGTAGCCGTAGATGTAGTTATGGACAGTGTGTCTGTACACACCACTTTTCAGGAAACTTTAAAAGAAAAAGGAATTATTTTCTGTTCGATTAGCGAAGCCATTCGCGAATATCCCGAATTGGTAGAAAAATATCTGGCATCAGTAGTGCCTGTGGGCGATAATTACTATGCTGCCCTTAATTCGGCAGTATTCTCCGACGGTTCCTTTGCTTACATCCCAAAAGGCGTTCGCTGTCCAATGGAATTATCAACTTATTTCCGTATCAATCAAGGAAATACAGGACAATTTGAGCGTACCCTGATTATTGCCGATGAAGGCTCGTATGTGAGTTATCTGGAAGGATGTACCGCTCCGCAGCGTGATGAAAATCAGTTGCATGCCGCTGTTGTGGAAATTGTGGCGCTGAAAGATGCCGAAGTAAAATATTCGACCGTGCAAAACTGGTACCCCGGAGATAAAGAAGGCAAAGGCGGAGTGTATAATTTTGTTACCAAGCGCGGAATTTGTAAAGGCGATAATTCAAAAATCTCGTGGACACAGGTTGAAACCGGCTCTGCCGTAACCTGGAAATACCCGAGCACTATATTGAAAGGCGACAATTCGGTAGGCGAGTTTTACTCGGTAGCGGTAACCAACAACCACCAGCAAGCCGATACCGGAACAAAAATGATACACCTTGGTAAAAATACCAAAAGTACTATTATTTCAAAAGGTATTTCGCTGGGACATAGTAATAACAGCTATCGCGGATTGGTAAAAATAGGTGGTAAAGCTGAAAATTCACGTAATTTTTCGCAGTGCGATTCTTTACTGATTGGCGACAAATGCGGTGCACATACATTTCCGTACATTGAATCGGAAAATCCCACGGCAATCGTAGAGCACGAAGCTACTACTTCAAAAGTATCGGAAGAGGCTATTTTTTACTGCAATCAGCGAGGCTTGGATTCTGAACAAGCAGTAAGCCTGATTGTAAACGGTTTTGCCAAAGAAGTACTCAATCAATTACCGATGGAATTTGCCGTGGAGGCACAAAAACTGTTGGCTTTAACCTTGGAGGGAAGTGTAGGATAAGTTGTGATTTTAAAACCTCCGGCAGGAGTTTTGAGCATCTATAAGAGAAATTTTGAATATTATAAACATAAGATAAAATGAGTAAAAAATTAATTAAAATAGAAAATTTACACGCCTCAATCGAAGGCAAAGAAATATTAAAAGGTATTAATCTGGAAATTAAGGAAGGTGAAGTCCATGCCATTATGGGACCCAACGGCTCAGGCAAAAGTACGCTTTCTGCCGTACTTGCCGGACGAGATATTTACGAAATTACCGAAGGTAAAGTTACTTTTAACGGTAAAAATCTTTTGGAGCTGGATCCTGAGGAGCGCAGCCGCGAAGGAATTTTTCTTGCGTTTCAGTATCCGGTGGAAATTAAAGGAGTTTCCATTGTTAATTTTATGAAAGCAGCCATTGAGCAACATCGTGAGCACAAAGGTTTGGAACCTTTATCGCCTGCTCAGTTTTTAAAACTGATGAAAGAAAAAAAGGAACTGGTTGAAATCGACAGTAAATTAACCAATCGCGCAGTAAACGAAGGCTTTTCGGGTGGTGAAAAAAAGAAAAACGAAGTTTTTCAAATGGCAATGCTCGAACCCAAACTGGCTATTTTGGATGAAACCGATTCAGGTTTGGATATTGACGCGCTGCGCATTGTGGCAAACGGTGTAAACAAATTGCGCAACGAACACAACGGTTTTATGGTCATTACCCACTATCAACGATTGCTGGATTATATTGTGCCTGATGTGGTACATGTATTATACGATGGTAGAATTGTAAAAACAGGAGGCAAAGAACTTGCCTTTGAACTGGAAGAAAAAGGCTACGATTGGATTAAACAAGAGGTTGAAGGATAAGAATTATAAATTCTAAATTATAGATGTTAGATTAAAAATTGCAGTTTCAGTAATGAAAAAACAATCTATAATTTATCATCTAAAATCTATAATCAGACAGAAATGGCATTAAAAACTAAAATATCAAAAGACGATTTCATTAATATTTTCAAAAAAGAGGATGATGAGGTTTTATCTTACGGAAAAATTAAAGAAAACGCATTAAAAGTGCTGGAACAAAAAGAAGTTCCGCATAAAAAGCTGGAAGAATGGCGACACACTAGCCTGAATAGAATATTGCAACATAAATACAGTCCGGCTGAGTTTCGCCCTTTGAGTAAAGAGGAAGTTAATCTGTTTTCCATTCCCGGATTGGATGCTTATCGTCTGGTGTTTGTAAACGGCTTTTTCTTGCCTGAACTTTCAGACATAAAAAGCGATGAAAAGGGCTTGATCGTTATGCCGATGTACGAAGCAAAAAGAAAACATAAAGCATTGTTTGATAAGTATTTTGATAAATCCGGCATTCAGGCAAGTAATTTTTTTACTGCTTTGAATTCGGCTTATGCTTCAAACGGAAGTTTTATTTATCTGGCAGATAATTTTACAAGTAACAAACCCATTCATATTATACATTTTTCTGATGGGCAAGCACGAAAAACCGTTGCGCAATACCGTAATTTAATTGTTGCCGGAAAATCAAGCAACGCGCATATTGTTTACACCTATCATTCATTGTCATTAAATTACACTTTGAATAATTTGGCTACCGAAATTTTTGTTGAAGACAATGCGCATTTGAATTTTAACATTATTCAGGGCGAAGGTGTGGATGCAGCTCAATTTAACTATACAAAAGTTATTCAAGAGAGCAATAGCAACTTTTCAATGCACACAACCACTTTTTGCGGATTATTGGTGCGCAATGATTTAAAAGTATTGCAAAACGGCAGCAATATCGAAACCGATTTGAACGGACTGTACATGCCCGATCGCGAGCAGCATTTTGATAATTCCGTATTTGTACATCATGCAAAACCAAATAACAATAGTAATCAGCTTTATAAAGGTGTAATTGATAATAAAGCAAGTGCGGTATTTTACGGACGCGTTTTAGTAGATAAAGATGCACAAAAAACAAATGCCAATCAGCTGAATAAAAATATTTTGCTGACAAAATATGCCAAAATTTACAGCAAACCGCAATTGGAAATTTATGCCGATGATGTAGCTTGTTCGCACGGTAGTACAACGGGACAAATTGATGAAGAAGCTTTGTTTTACATGCGCGCACGCGGAATAAATCGCCGAAAGGCAGAAACATTGTTACTCACGGCTTTTGTTAGCGATGTAATTGAAAAAATTCAAATCGAAGCCATTAAGTTTTATGTTCAGATACTCATCAATAATCGTTTAAAAGGTGAGAAAAAAGATGCACAATGCTTGATGATTGACGAATGTCCGGCTTGTGATTAATTAAGTTGAAAGTGTAAAGTTTGTAAAGTTGAAAGGTTTCATAGTTTAGGAGTTTAAAAGTTGATTTTTTATTTTGCACTTTTGCGATAAAAAAAATATTTATGTTAAACATCGAAAAAATACGAAAGGATTTTCCAATCCTTAATCAAAAAATTAATGGGAAAGATTACGTTTATCTGGATAACGGAGCTACAACCCAAAAGCCTGTTCAACTGATTGATGCTGTGGCTGACTTTTACCGTAATACAAACAGCAATATTCATCGTGGTGTTCATCATTTAAGCAATTTATCGACCAAATTATATGAGGGTGCGCGCGCAAAAGTGCAGAAATTTATCAATGCAGAAAAGGAAAGCGAAATTATTTTCACCAAAGGTACAACGGACAGCATCAACCTGATTGCTTTTTCGTTTGGCGAAAAATATGTAAGTGAAGGTGATGAAATTATTGTTTCAGCAATGGAGCATCATTCTAATTTGGTGCCGTGGCAAATGCTTTGCGAACGCAAAAAAGCTCGGTTGCGTATTCTGCCTTTTGATAAAAACGGAGAATTGGAATTAGACAAACTGCCCGCTTTAATCAACGAAAAAACAAAACTGCTTGCCGTTACGCATGTTTCAAACAGTTTAGGAACGGTTAATCCTGTTAAAGAAATTATTGAAACAGCGCACCAATCCAATGTACCGGTGCTGATTGACGGAGCACAAAGCATCCAGCATCAAAAAATAGATGTTCAGGCTTTGGATTGTGATTTTTTTGTGTTTTCAGGTCATAAAATTTATGCGGAAACGGGTATTGGCGTTTTGTATGCCAAAGAAAAATATCTGAACGAAATGCCTCCTTACCAAGGCGGTGGTGATATGGTAGATCATGTAACCCTTGAAAAAACAACTTATCTGGATGCACCTTTTAAGTTTGAAGCAGGAACAGTAAATTACGTGGGTGCTTATGGTTTAGGCTTGGCAATTGACTATATCAATACCGTAGGTATTGAAAATATTGCTACACACGAGCAGGAATTGTTAAAATATGCTACCGAAAAACTATCGGTTATTGAAGGTTTAACTATTTACGGAACGGCAAAACACAAAACGGCAACCATTTCCTTTTTGCTGAAAAATATTCATCATTACGATACGGGAATGATTTTGGATAAACTGGGAATTGCCGTGCGCACCGGAAGCCATTGCACACAGCCTGTGATGGATTTTTTTGAAATCAGCGGTACGGTACGTGCAAGTTTTGCATTTTACAATACCTTTGCCGATGTGGACAGATTAGTAGAAGGGATTTTAAAAGTAAAACAAATGTTTGAGTAAAATAAATCACGCAAAGGCGCAAAGAGATTTAAATTAAGAAAAGTTTTAAAGAGAATAGCTTAAAAGTAGAAAGGCAAAAGCTACTTCTTGTTTGGAGTAAAGTAAAACAACCTTTGCGACTTAGCGTCTTAGCGTGAGGAAAATAAAAACGCTAAGCATGAAAATAAAATAACGTTTTGAGAAAATTAAAAAACAGAATAAAACGTGTAACCTTTGCGTGATAAAAAAATAATACCTCACGCGAAGGCGCAAAGAGAGATAAAAGTAAATAAAGGTTTAAAAAAGGTAGATAGCTTAAATATTGAAAGGCAAAAGTTACTTTTCGCTTGGAGTGAAGCAAAACCACCTTTGCGGCTTAGCGTCTTTGCGTGAGAAAAATATGGTGCAACCAAATGACTGAAAATGAAATTGCAAAAATAATTGTTGATGTAGCTTATACTATTCATGTTGAGCTAGGTCCCGGTTTACTGGAAAGTGTGTATGAAGAAATAATGTATTATGAATTAAAGAAACGTGGTTTGAGTGTTGAAAGGCAAAAACCTATTCCGGTAATTTGGGATGAAATAAAAATGGA
>JALWNR010000164.1 GCA_027083715.1 Bacteroidales bacterium | reverse complement strand
TTAAAAAGGATAAATTCATCAAAAATAAATTGCTAACTTATTAGTTTAAAAGATTATAGTATTTGAAAGTTTGATAATCTAAAAAATATAATTAACTTTGCAGTCTCAAGAGTCCTTAAGCACAGGATTCTTTTTTATTTATATATAAAGCAAACATCAATAAATTTACATATTTACAAACAAATAAGAATTGGCTATGGCAAAAATATCGTACATGACCGAAGAAGGATTGAAAAAGCTAAAAGAAGAAGTTGATCATTTGATAAGAGTTGAACGTCCGAAAATTTCAGCTCAAATTGCCGAAGCACGCGATAAAGGTGATTTATCGGAGAATGCAGAATATGATGCAGCTAAAGAAGCACAAGGAATGTTGGAAATGAAAATTGCCAAACTTCAGGAAAAAATACGTAATGCCAGGGTTATTGATGAATCGCAAATTGACACATCAAGTGTCCAAATCATGAATAAAGTTAAATTGAAAAACATTAAAAACGGGGCTGTTGTGGAATACATGCTGGTTGCCGAAAATGAAGCTGATTTAAAATCCGGTAAAATTTCTATTGAAACACCCATTGCCAAAGGTCTTTTAGGTAAGAAAAAAGGCGATGTGGCAAAAATTCAGGTACCTAACGGCTTGTTGGAATTTGAAATTTTAGACATCTCCATCGGATAAAAATATAATGATTGAGTTTATGAAGGGTGATCACCAAAATCACCCTTTTTTTTATAAATTTGTACTTAAATACCGCTCTGCCAGTTCCAAGCTAATGCCTTTACGCTTTGCGTAATCCTCTAATTGGTCTTTGCCGATTTTGCCCACATTAAAATATTTGGCTTGCGGATGTGCAAAATAAAATCCACTTACTGATGCCGCCGGATACATGGCAAAACTTTCTGTCAGACTGATTTCTGTTTTTTGTGCAACCTGCATCAGTTCAAACAAAACCTGCTTTTCGGAATGCTCAGGGCAAGCCGGATAACCTATTGCCGGACGAATACCGCGGTATTTTTCTTTAACTATTTCTTCCATACTTAGTTTTTCATCTGCAGCATATCCCCAAAATTCAGTGCGTACCCGATAGTGCATCAGTTCAGCAAAAGCTTCGGCAAGGCGGTCTGCCAATACTTTCATCATAATCGCATTGTAATCATCGTTTTCGGCTTCATATTTTTTTACCCACTTTTCAATACCAATACCTGCCGTTACTGCAAAACCACCCTGATAATCAATAATTCCACGTTCTTTTGGAGCTATAAAATCTGCCAAAGACAATAAATAGTCTTTTTTGCTGTTCAGAAATTTTTCACTTTGCTGCCGCAGGTGATGAAAAATACCAATCAGCTCGCTTCGGTTTTCATCCTTATAAAGTTCTACCGATTCGCCTGTACTGTTTGCCGGATAAAAACCAATTACCGCCTTTGCCTGCAATCTTTTTTCGTCAATAATACGCTGCAACATGGCTTTACCGTCATCATACAATTTTTTTGCCTCTGTTCCCTTTTCGGGATGTTCAAAAATTGCCGGATACTTTCCTTTAATATCCCATGCATGGAAAAAAAATGTCCAATCAATAAATTTGGCTATTTCATCCAGTGGATAATCTTCAAAAACCTTTGTTCCTGTAAATTGCGGTTTAACAATATCCTCTTTTTTCCAGTCGATTTTAAATTTGTGCTCTTTTGCAAATTCAAAACTTACCGGCTTGCTGGTTTTTTCTTCATGTTTTTGTCTGATTTCTTCATATTCTTTATTGACTTCGTCAATAAAACGCTCTTTTGCTTCTTTCGAAATCAAATTAGCACTTACTCCCACACTTTTTGAAGCATCAATTACATGTACCACACTTCCATCGTAATTGGGAGCTATTTTTACGGCAGTGTGCAATTTTGAAGTAGTTGCACCGCCAATCAACAAAGGAATGTTCATTCCCCTGCGTTTCATTTCTTTTGCAACATGTACCATTTCTTCAAGCGAGGGGGTAATCAATCCGCTTAGTCCCACTAAATCTACATTCTCCTGCTCAGCTACTTCCAGAATTTTCTCGGTAGGCACCATTACGCCAAGGTCAATTACCTCAAAATTATTGCATTGCATTACCACGCCGACAATATTTTTACCGATATCGTGCACATCACCTTTTACAGTGGCAAGCAGCACTTTACCTGCTGAGCTGGATGCCGAAGTCAGTTTTTCCTGTTCAATATAAGGCAAAAGTACCGCAACGGCTTTTTTCATCACACGGGCACTTTTTACTACTTGCGGCAGAAACATCTTTCCCGAACCAAACAAATCACCCACTATATTCATGCTGTCCATTAACGGACCTTCAATAACTTCCAATGCCAGATGATAATTTTTACGGGCTTCTTCCACATCCTCTTCAATATGTTCGGTAATTCCTTTTATAAGAGCGTGTTTCAGTCTTTCGTTTACAGGTTTTGTACGCCAGTCATCCTGTGTTTTTTGTGTTTTTCCTTCTTGCTGAATGCTTCCGGCATATTCAATCAGACGTTCGGTAGCATCTGCACGGCGATTTAAAATCACATCTTCTACCCGTATTAATAATTCCTTGGGAATTTCGTCATAAATCTGCAGCATTCCGGCATTTACAATACCCATATCCATTCCGGCTTTGATGGCATGATACAAAAAAGCCGAATGCATCGCCTCACGCACCATATTATTACCTCTGAATGAGAAGGATAGGTTGCTAATACCTCCGGAGACTTTTGCATAAGGCAGGTTTTCTTTAATCCACTTTACGGTATTGATAAAATCCACAGCATAATTGTTATGTTCTTCCATTCCGGTGGCAACCGTAAGTATATTGGGGTCAAAAATGATGTCTTCGGGCGGAAAATCTACTTTTTGTGTTAAAATATCGTAAGAGCGTTTACATATTTCGATTCTGCGCTCATAGCTACTTGCCTGTCCTTGCTCATCAAAAGCCATAACAATGGTAGCCGCACCGTATCTTTTAATTTTTTTTGCATGTTCAATAAATGCCTCTTCTCCTTCTTTCAGGCTGATGGAATTTACAATGGCTTTACCTTGTAAGCATTTCAGTCCTGCCTCAATTACCGACCATTTAGATGAGTCAATCATTACCGGAACTTTGGCAATATCCGGCTCGCTCATTAAAAGATGCAAAAATTTAACCATTTCTTTTTCTGCATCCAGCATGGCATCGTCCATGTTCACATCAATTACCTGTGCGCCTGCTTCAACTTGCTGACGTGCAATACTTAGAGCCTCTTCGTATTTTTCTTCGCGTATCAGGCGGGCAAATTTTCGCGAACCGGCAACATTTGTTCTTTCGCCAATATTTACAAAGTTGTTTTGTGTATCAATGCTCAAAGCCTCAAGTCCACTTAATCGGGTTTTAGGAGTTTTAGGCTTAACAGGATGAGTATGTGCCTGTGCTGCCAGTTTTGCTATTTCACGAATATGTTCCGGTGTGGTTCCACAACAACCTCCAATAATATTTACGTACTGATTATCAAGATATTCCTTGATTTGTAAACTCATTTTATGAGCTGATTCATCGTACTCGCCCAACTCGTTTGGTAAACCGGCATTTGGGTGTGCACTGATATAAAAAGGTGATTTTTCGGATAATTCCTCCACGTAAGGACGTAAATCGTGTGCTCCAAAAGCGCAATTGAGCCCGATACTTAGCAGTTTTATGTGTGAAACCGAGTTTAAAAATGCTTCCAAAGTCTGACCGGACAATGTTCTGCCGCTTTTATCGGTAATTGTTCCGGAAACCATTACCGGAAAATCGTTCAATCCGCGCTCTTCGAGTATTTGGTCAATGGCAAAAAGTGCCGCTTTGGCATTTAGAGTATCAAAAATGGTTTCCACCATTAAAATATCTGCTCCGCCATCCAGCAAACCATTAATTTGCTCACTATAAGCCACAACCAAATCATCAAAGCTTACTGCACGAAAGCCCGGGTCGTTTACATCGGGCGACATGGAAGCTGTTTTGTTGGTGGGTCCCATTGAGCCGGCAACATATCGCGGCTTAGCAGGATTTTCTTTGGTAAATTTATCCGCAGCCTCTTTGGCTAGTTTAGCCGATTCAAAATTAATTTCATAAGCCAGATTTTCCATTTCATAGTCTGCCAAGGAAATGGAGGTTCCGTTAAAAGTATTGGTTTCAATAATATCGGCACCTGCTTTTAAATATTCTTCGTGTATTGCTTTAATAATATCCGGACGGGTAAGTGAAAGCAAATCGTTATTTCCTTTCAAGTCAACAGGGTGATTTTTAAAACGTTCACCACGAAAATCTTTTTCTGTGAGTTTATAATTTTGTATCATGGTACCCATTGCCCCGTCGAGAACCAGCACTCTGTGTTCCAGCTCTTTAAAAATATTTGGTTTTGTCATTTTTGAAGTTTGTTTTCTTTATCAAGATGAAGAAACAGTTTGACAATTTGTTTAGCTGTAATTTGTAAACAGAAAGTTATATCTACTTATAAGCGTCTAATTACACAAATCATCAATCTTCTTAATTAATTCGTTAAATTCCTTTTTATCGAATAAGCGCGTTAAAAACACAATTTTACCGTTTTGGTCAATCAGTACATTGCGGGTAACTCCGGAGTTTGGATGTGCATACAAAGTGTAAATTGCATCATTCAAATCTAAAGCCAGCGGATAGCTTATTTTCATAATTTCGGCAAACTTTTTCACTGCATCGGGCTTTTCTTTTCGGTCAATGCCTATAACAATTAAGCCTTTATCTTTATATGCCTGCCAGATATCTTTTTCGATATGCGGCATTTCCTGTCTGCACACTCCGCACCAACTGGCTGTAAATTGCAGCATAACAGGTTTACCGCGTAAATCGGATAATTTGCCGGGGGATGTTCCATCGGCATAAACAATTTTAAAATCAGGTGCTTCTTCACCGGTTTTAACTAAAAAACCGCGCTCATCCACATTAGGATGATTTTCTTGAGCAGAGAGATAAACTGCTGTAAAAAACAGAATGAAAAATAATATTTTCGTCATGTTATTAAATAATTTTGGACTGCAAATTTAGATTAAAAAGCATTTTTTTCCTAATATTTATTTGTAAATGATATTGAAACACAAACATTTATAAAAACTATCCGTAAATAATATTGCTCTTTTTATTAAAAAAAGGTATTTTCGTTGATAATTTTTATTAAATTGTAAGTGTTTGGCGTTTTTTAATATCAAATTGTAATAATTGCATTTAAAAACTAATTTACTGTTTAACCAAAATCCAATCCATGAACTATATTGAACTTAGTTGTGAACTAAACCCTTATCATACAGAAAGTGCAGAAATTATAATTGCTTATTTAAGCCGGTACGAATTTGAGAGTTTTAGTGATGAATTGCCTTTTGTTAAAGCTTGGATACCTGAAAATTTATTTACTGTTGAAGTACAAGATTTTATAAAAAACATAGATTTAGAAGGAATAGAACTCAGTTTTAAGCATCGTTTAATTAAAGAACAAAATTGGAATGAAACCTGGGAAAAAAATTATTTTCAACCTATTTTAATTGCTGATAAATGTATTGTTAGAAGTACTTTTCATGAAAATACTCCTAAATTAAAATATGAAATACTGATTGACCCGAAAATGTCGTTCGGGACAGGACATCATGAAACTACCTCTTTGATGATTGAAGAAATACTTGAATTGGATGTTCAGGGCAAAACCATATTGGATATGGGCTGTGGAACTGGTATTTTAGCTATACTGAGTGCTCAAAAAGGAGCAAAAAATATTTGTGCCATAGATATTGATAAATGGTCGTACAATAATACACTAGAAAATTTACAATTAAATTCTATTAAAAATGTACATGTTGAACAAGGTAATAAAAACACCATCGGTTCAAAATTTTTCAATATTATTTATGCTAATATTAATAAAAATGTATTGCTTGAAGATATTCCTCATTATGTTGCGCATATACACCATGGCGGAAAATTGCTTTTAAGTGGTTTTTACACTCAGGATTATGATGATATTCATAAAATTGCTCTTGAAAGTGGTTTGCAATTAAACAATCGGAGAGAAAAAAATAATTGGCTGATGTTGAGCTATTTTAAAGTAAACTGATGCAAAGTTTGAAAAATACCTTCGTTTTTCTTGTTTTAAGCCTTATTTTTGTTGCATGTTCCAACGAAAAAGTAAAATCTATTGATTTGGGCATTGGCGAAGCCAGTTGGTATGGTCCCGGTTTTAATGGAAATAAAACGGCCAACGGAGAAAAATATGATATGCATGCATATACTGCGGCACATCGGTGGTTGCAATTTGGAAGTATTGTAAAAGTTACTAACCTGGATAATAATTTATGGGTAAAAGTACGCATAAACGATCGGGGACCTTATCATAAAAACAGGGTGATTGATTTATCAAAATCGGCAGCAGGACAAATTAAATTAATTAAAACAGGGATTGCTCATGTAAAAATAGAATTAGTTGGTTATAAGCCAATGAATTTTAAAACTTTTTTTTTACATTATAGGAATTTAGTAAACG